>JAPPGI010000159.1 GCA_028874985.1 Gemmatimonadota bacterium
CCCGCCCGTCGCCGCGGCGAAACCCGGGACGCGAGCATGTCGGAATGGGACAGGCGACCGCCAGTCCCAATCAAGCATGCGGCTGTCCCTTGATTTGCCGCGGCGGCGCGAGCATGAGCATCCCAAATCGTCTGATCACAGGCCGATTCTGCCATAGAGGGTTTTGGATTCGCGCTCTCGCGGCGCCCCTCGCTTCGTCGACTCGGCGGTCCCCGCTTTCGCTGTGATCAGGCGCCCGCCCGTCGCCGCGGCGAAACCCGGGACGCGAGCATGTCGGAATGGGACAGGCCAAGGACGACGCACGCGTCAAGTTCAAGCGCCTCTATCCGACGTGTGATGTGTGGCACGACATTAGGAGTCCGTCCTGCGTCCCCGCCGGAACATCGCCCGGCCCGGTTGCGTAGATTCCCATGGCCCGAGGCGGTGGCGCGGAAACCGGCTCGAACGACCACGATGCGGAAGGAGCCCCGGCGATGGGATTCAAGGACGAATTCAAACGCTACTTCCCGGAGCGGCGGAAGCGCTGCGCGGCCATCATCCACACCGCTTCGGCGGCGGCCGCGGGGGCGGCGGGAGCGACCATGGTTCCCGGCTCGGATTCCATCGCCATCGCGCCGGTCCAGGTGGCCATGATCACCGCCCTGGCGGACGAGTTCGACATCCCCTGGACCGACGCCGCCGTGCGGTCCACGCTCTACGCCACACTCGGCACCATGGTCGGCAAGGGTGGGGCCAACCTGGTGCTCCGCTGGGTGCCGGTGTGGGGGAACGTGGTCAGGGCGGCCGTGGCCGCAGGCGTCACGCAGGCGCTGGGCTGGGCGGTGGTGAAGAAGCTGGAGACCGAGGGCAGGCTCGTCTGACTGCGAGGCGAGTCCGCAGCCGCCTACCCGATCCTCACCTCGATCCCCCGCCAGTGGCCCCGGCGGAATCGAATCATGCCGAGCATGCAACGGGTTACGTGTCCGAGCAGGATCGCCAGCCAGATGTGCCGGGCCTCGAGGCCGACCGTTTCCTGGATTCCCCAGCACAGGAGCAGCGGCAGCGCGAGCTGGGAGATGAGCGAAATGTACAGGGCGCCGCGCGTGTCGCCCGTTCCCTGCAGGGCCCCGTTGTACGCCAGTGCCACCGAGACGAAGATCCCCGACACGCTCAGGAAGGCGAGAAGCTCCACGGCCAGCGGCGCCACCACGGGGTCGTCCATTCCGAAGACCCGGAGGAGCAACCCCGGTGCGAGAAGGAAGATCAGGCCGATGCCCACGGCGACCGCGATGCCCATCCACGAGGCGACCCGTACCCCCGCCACCGACCGTTCCGGCCTGCCCGCCCCCAGGTTCTGCCCCGCCACCGCCGCGGTCGCGCCCATGATCCCCACCGACGTCCAGGTGACCAGCGAGAAGAGCTGGGTGTACCCGACCGAGTAGGCCGCCTGCGCCTCCGCGCTGTTCGCCAGCGACCCGATGAAGCCGAGCAGGATCACCCCGCCGATGTTCATGGCCACGCCCTGGATCCCCGTCGGCAGCCCGAACCTGAAGAGCTGGCGGATGATCGCCGGGTCGGGCCGCCAGTCGAAGCCGCGGTGGATGTGGATCACCCAGCGGCCCCCGAAGAGGGACCACGCCGCCGCCAGAGTCACGATGCCGCTCGCGATCACCGTGCCCATGGCGGCGCCCAGGGTGCCGAAGGCGGGGATGGGACCCAGTCCCCGGATCAGGATCACGCTGAGCACCAGATTCAGCACGGTCAGCCAGATTCCCAGCCGGAGGGGTGTCCGTGCGTCGCCCGCCGAACGCAGCGCCCCGCCCAGCATGAAGAACACCATCATGCCGAAGCTGAAGAGGAACATGGTGCGGATATACGGCAGCGCGTCCGCCTGCACCGCCGGGGCCGCGTTGACCAGGTCCAGGAGCGCCGGGGCCAGGAAGTAACCCAGCGGCGCCAGAATGCCGAGCGACAGGAGCGCGGCGGTCAGGAAGGCCTGGAAGACGACCCGGTTGACGGTCTCGCGTTCGTTCCTGCCGGCGAACCGGGCGACCAGCACGCCCATCCCGGTGAAGAGCGACCCGATGAAGACCTGGACCACCAGGAAGATCTGCCAGGAAACCCCAATGGCCGCGTTGCCGGCGTAGCCCACGAAGTGCCCCACCATGGCATGATCCACGAGCCCCTGCAGCCCCCCGATCACATTCTGCAGCATCGTGGGCCACGCCAGCTTCCAGACGGCCCGCCCGATGGGCCCTTCGACGATCGAGCGGTCGAAGGACCGGACCCTCGTACTCCGTTCTCCGCGGGTCAAGCGGCGGCTACTCGCGTCTCCCCAGGCGCGCACCCAGCAGGATCCCCACGACTCCCACCACCGGATTCAGCCACGAGACCCATCCCGGTTCCCGCGCGGACCCTGCGGCCTCGAGCATTGCGACCCCCTCCGGCCGGACCCCCTCGGCCACCGGGGCCTGGAACAGCGCGTTGGCCACACCCAGGACCAGGACCAGCGCCACGAGCATCAATGTGCCGCGCCCGTCCCCCGCGATCCTGGCACACGCGAGGCCGCCCAGCACCCCCGCCGCCAGCCCCAGCCCCAGCGACCCGTAGCTCCACGCCCCGGAGACCTCCCAGCTCCCCGGCCGGAACGAACCCTCCACTCCCAGCACCATCCAGAGCCCGGCCATCAGGACGAAGACAACGGCGGCCATCACCACCCAGCCCACCACCGCGCCTCCCACGTTTCGCACGTGAACGTTCATCGTTTGCATTTCCTTTCGACCGGTTGAGATTTGGCAGCGACGGCGAACCACGGTACTCCCGCGCCGCACCCCCCGGCAACCGCAACCTCCACCACGGTCCCGACATCGAACAGGAGATCCGGCATGGACAGACCCCGCCCCCGCGGCGCGACGCCCGCCCCGGCCACGGAAGTGTCCCGCGAAATCGCGGCGCACCCGGCAACCGTCTGGGGCATCGTCACCGATCCCGTGAAGTTCTCGGCATGGATGGAGGGCGACATCACCTTCGAACCTCGCCCGGGCCGCGCGTTTCGGGCCGAGTTCCCCGGCCACGGGATCGTCCTCGGCGGTGAGATCCGCCGCGTCGATCCGGACACCCGGCGCCTCGCGCTCACCTGGGGGATCGAGTCCGGGCCGCAGGCGGAGGAGTACCCGGCCGGATCCTCGCTCGTGGAGATGCGGGTGCGCCCGGCCGGGCCCGGAAGCCGCCTCGACGTGCGCCACACCGGCCTGCCGTCCGAGGAGGCGGCCCGCCGGCAGGAGGACGGATGGCGTTTCCAGCTGAGCCGGCTCGACCTTATGGCGAACCGCATCGACCTGGCCGCGGGGCTGGAACGCAGCCTGCCCCTCTGGGTCGCGGCGTGGAACGAGCAGGACCCTGAAGAGCGGATCGGTATCCTGCGACGGATTTGCGACGAAGACGTCGAGTTTCGCGACGACTGGACGGCCATTCGCGGCGTCGACCTGCTCAACGTTCACATCGGCAACTGCCACCACTACATGCCGGGCTACTCCCTGCAACACACCGGCGACATCCGGATCTGCCGCGGCGAGGCGCTGGTGGGGTGGCGCGCGACCGGGCCGGGAGGAAGGCCCGTGGAGGGACAGAACCACATGCGCGCCGACCCGGACGGCACGATCCGCCGGGTCACGGGGTTCCAGGCGACCTGACGGCGGCCCCGACCCCCACCGGGAGCCCGTGGACCCCTACCCCCTCCGCCGCGGCGCGGGCGGCAGCGCGTTCACGACCTCCAGCATGCGCGCCTGCTCGTCCTCGTCGGGGAGCCGGCCCATCGCGGCGCCGATGTTGTCGAGCATGTGCGCGGCCTTGCTCGTGGCCGGGGTCACGCAGGTCACGGCGGGGTGCGCGGCCGCGAACTTGAGGAAGAACTGGGCCCAGGTCGTGGCCCCGAACTCGGCGGCCCATTCGGGGAGCTCCTGCCCCGACGCGCGGGTGAAGAGGTTGCGGCCGAAGGGCACGTAGACGAGGATCCCGATCCCCCGGTCGGCGGCGATGGGGAAGATCTCCTCCGCGGCGCTCGTGTTGTTCGCGGCGTAGTCTATGCCTATGAAGTCGAGCGGGTAGTCCGCCATGGCCTTCGCCAGCGCCTCGTATTGCTGCTTTCTCGTGCTGGTGATCCCCAGGTAGCGGATCCGTCCCTCGGCCTTCAGCTCCTGCAGGATCCCCACCTGGGTGGGCGGGTCGCCCAGGTTGTGCACCTGGATGAGGTCGATGACATCCACGCCGAAGTGACCGAAGGAACGCTCGATCTGGGCGCGGGCCGCATCCGGATCGGCGGGGCCGCCGCGCCGCGCCACGTTGACCTTGGTGGCCCAGAAGATCCGGTCCGTGACGCCCAGCTCGGCGGCGATCCTACCCGCAACCTCTTCGGAGGCCCCGTAGGCGGGTGCCGTGTCGAAAACCTTCGCACCGTTGTCGGTGAAGGTCTTGAGAACGCCCTGCAACCCGCTCACGTCCTCGGATCCCGCCATCCTGCGGAAGGTCGCCGAGCTGCCCAACCCGATGATGGGCACCTGTTCCCCCGAGGACGGAATGGCCCGTGTGAGCAGTTTGCGCCCCTCGAGGGCACGCAGTGCGCGGGGGTCGAGCGACAGCAGCGCGCTCGCCGCGGCGGTGGATCGAAGCCAGTCGCGTCGTGTGAACATCGGTCAGGGTCCTCCTCGGGCAGGTTGGCGGCCGGCCGTGCGCAGGCCGGCGAGGGAGGCAAGATGCACGGGCGACCGACGGTCCCGCAATCCGTTGCGGAAAGATCCGGGCGGCGCAGGTACCTCCGCGGCCCCTACCTCGCGATCACCACCCTCCCCGACTCCACCGGGCGCTGCCGATAGTCCTTTCCGGCGGCCTCCTCGAGCGTGCCCCGGTAGCCTTCGGGAGCCGTCGAGTCCTCGGCCCAGAAGCGCAGCACCGTACCGCCGTCCGCGATGTTCCCGGCTACGAATGCGCGCAGACCCCCCGATACCCGCGCGTGGTACACCTCGAACCCCGTGCCGGCCTCGACCGAGTCCTTGAGCAGGCCCTCGATCCGGAGGAGCACCGCCCCGATGTCCTCCTCGTCGTAGCTCAGCTCCGCCCGCAGAAAGCCCGGCTTGCCTATCACCCTCACGTCCGGGGTCTGGCTGGCCTTCTCCCCATCGGGATCGAGGGCGTTGACCAGCACCACCGTCTGGCCCCGCCTCCCGCCCTCGATGGCGAGGATGCTCCCGGTGACCCACACGCCGGCCACCTCGCGGTCGTAGGAAACGGCGTTGTACCTGAGCTCGTCTCCATCCGGATCCTCGAAGTAGGCCGACACATCCACCCTTACCGTGTCGGTGGCGGTTATTTCCTGCGGGGGAATCGAACCCACCGGCTGCGGCGGCCGGTTCGGTTGCGGCTTCGACCCGTCGCAGGAATAGGCCACCACCACCACCGCGATGGCCGCCAGCAACAGAAATGATCGCTTCATGGCACCCTCCTTATGCCCTTTGCCCCCAACACGGGATCGTCACGGGATCGCTCGGCACCGCTCCCGGACCCGGCGCCGCAGCCGGAGCCGGGTTCGCCCGCGGCGCAGTGGTCGAGCCACCTGAGCACGTCCCCCGCGTTCAGGGTGCCGTCCCGGTTCCCGAACCAGTCCAGCAGGCCGATCTGCCCGGCGCTGAGCCGGTCGTCGCCCAGCAGGTGAAGCGCCGCGTCTTCAACCTCGACCGGGTCCACGACCTCGAAGCGGTCCACGATCAGGCCCACCAGGCCTGGGTGGCCCCGCACCCGGATCGTGATCGTGTCCTCGTAGACGCCGACCTCGAGACCGTCCGCGTCACGCTTCCAGACGATGTGCTCCCGGTAGCCCCCCTCGGCCCGCTCGATCACCAGCCAGCCGGAGGCGGAGGCATCGGCGCTCCAGCGCGCCGAGTCCTCGCCGAATCCCATGAGACCGGAGAACGCCGAGTCGCTCGGCGCCGGCGACCACCCGGCCACCCCGTATCCCCGTGTCTCACGCTCTTCCTCGATCCCGAGCGGAGGCTGCACGGCGAAGGTGTCGACGAACTCCGCCGGGCTGCCCGTGGCGCGGTTGGCTTCGACCACGATGGTGTCGACGTACAGGCCCACCGGCAACCCGGTCGGGTCCACCGTCCAGGTGACCGCTCCCTCGCCCGCACCCGACGCACGCACGAGTTCCAGCCGGTCCCCGCCGGCGTGGCTCGCCTTCCACTTCGTGTTCTTCCTCGGACCGGAGAAGAGGACCGCGACCGAATCCGCCTCGGGCTCCGTGGAGCCGACGGGCATCTTGACCCGGGGCCCGGCCGGACCCAGCTCCAGGCGGCTCGACAGCAGCGAGGTCAGCGAGACCGGGATCTCGAAGGGATCGGCAACGCCCGCCAGGGTCACCTCGATCGCCGTCCTGTGCTCGCCGGCATCCAGCGCCTCGCCGGAGACCCGGTACCGGAAGCGTCCCCGCCCCGTTCCGGCCGGATCGGTCACGGTTACCCAGGATACGTCGCTCGTCGCCTCCCAGGAGGCCGCGTGGTCGTTCCTGCCGCTCGGAGCCACGATCACCTCCCCCGTGAAGACAGTCGTGTCGCCTTCCACGATGGTGTCGGTGAACGACGCCGGGCGCGTGCGCAGGGTCAGCGGGACGTCGACCGGAATCTCGAACATGCCGCGCCCGTGCGTGGCCGCCACCAGACGGCTGGTTCCGGGCCAGGTCGCCAGGTCGAATACCGCGGCATTCGGCAGTTCGTCGTCGAGACGGGTCCAGTAGTCGCCGCCGTCCGCCGAATGGAAAACGCCGAGGTCCGTCCCGATGAAGACGCCCTCGAGGTCGGCCGGATCGTAGACGATGGCGTTCACGGGGTGGTCCGGCAGGTTGCCCGTGCGGTCCCGCCAGCTGCGGCCGCCGTCGGTGGTATGGAACACGTGCCCGTTGTTGAAGCCTCCGGCCACGGCGTAGGCCTGGTCCGGGTGGTCGGGGTGCACGGCGACATCCCCGATGAACCGGTCGGGCAGTCCGGACCCGGACTGCTGCCAGGTGCGGCCTCCGTCGCGCGTTACGACGACCTGGCCGTAGAGCAGAGCCGCGTACACGGTGTTCCCGTCGGACGGCGTCAGCCCGATGGCGCTGACCACGCTGTTCTCCGACGCCCTGTAGATGCGATGCCACTGGCCCGCGGAGTTGTCGGTGCGGTACAGGCTCCGGACCCCGAAGTAGAGTCGTCGGGAGTCGATCGGATCCATGACGAGCGGAGGAATGAAGAGTCCCGGTTCGCTGCGGTCGATCCCGGTCATGGCCGGGTTGCCGTTCTTTCTGGGCCCGCTGTAACCCGAGTTGGCGATCCACTGCAGCTCGCCGTACCAGGTCTCGGGATCCTCCACGTCGAACGCCGTGTATCCTCCGTCCCCACCCATGATCTTCTCCCACACCCCGGTCCCCGCCGAAGACCGTTGCGTGCCCTGGTCCTGGGTGCCCCCGAGCGTGACGCCCGGATCGGAGGGGTGGAGGGCGATGCCGCGGTAGTACTGCGCCACGGCCAGATCGGTCGCGAGCGAAGTCCAGCTGCCGCCTCCGTTCGTCGTGCGGTACACGCCGCCGTCGTTGGCCAGGTACAGTGCCTCGGGATCGCTCACGGTGTCGAAGACCAGGTAGTGTTCGTCGACGTAGATGCCGTTGTGATGTCGGGAAAAGGTTTCGCCGCCGTCCGTTGACCGCTGCATGACCACGGCGCCGAAGTAGACCGTTTCCGGATCTTCGGGGTCCACGGCGATCGTCATGTCGTACCAGCACTGATAGCCGCAGTCGGCTCCCGAGGCATCCAGCTTCTCCCACTCCTCCGCCCCGTCGTCGGTGCGGTACATCCGCAATCCCCGGCCTTCCGCATCCCCGGTCTGGAAGCTGGCGTACAGAATGTCCGGATCCGAATGCGAAATCGCCAGGTTGATCCGCCGCGCGTTGGAGAAGGACATGCCCTCGGAGGCCTCTTCCCAGGACTCGCCGGTGTCGGTCGACCTGTAGACTTCGGTACCGTGTACGGCCGCGTAGAAGACCGAGTCCTCGTCGGGGTGCGCGAGCACGTCCGTCGCGATGCCCGAGACGACCCGTTCCCAGTCCCGTCCGCTGTTGGTCGAGCGGTAGAGCCCGTAGGTGGAGGCGGCCAGCACGATCGTCGAGTCCGTGGAGCCCGCGGTCGCCCGGTCGATGACCACGCGCGCGATGCGGGCCCCGCCCCTGCCCTCGCCCCGCCTGCTTTCGACGAAGACGTCCGCTCCGAACTGCTCCCAGGTATCGCCGCCGTCGAGCGATCGCAGCACCCCGCAGCCGTAGTAGCTGTCCCCGGAAAAGTGCTGCTCGCCGGTGCCCGCGTAGACGATGTCGGGGTCCTCGGGGTCGATCGCGATGTGCCCCATCGCCAGAGAGCACTCCTGGTCGGTCAGCGGAGTCCAGCTGTCGCCCGCGTCCGTCGATTTCCAGACCCCGCCCTGCGCGCCGCCCGCGTAGATGACGTCGGGGTCGTCCGGGTGGATCGCGACCGCGGAGACCCGGCCGGCCGTGAAGGCGGAGCCGCTCCTGACCCGGTCGGGCCCGAGCGCGCGCCAGGTGGTCGTGGTGAGAGCCGTGGGGAGAGCGCCGGCCGGCGGCATCGCCAGCTTCTCTAGCCGCGCCCGCTGAAGCAGGGCCGCGAGGTTCCCCACCGGCCCGGAATAGAGACGAATCCGGTCGTACTCCATGCGCGCCCGGACCTCGTCCTCCTCCTGGGCGACCCCAACCGCGGGGGCGCCCGCCGCGACGATCCAGAGCGCCGCCGACGCAATAAGACGCTGGTGCCGGAGACACTTCGCCAAGCCGTCAAACAATAGCTGATCCACGGTTCCTCCCACCTTGTACCTGCGTCCGTCCCGGGTTCTCATCGCGTCACGGCGCCGTGGCCGGCCCGGAAGCGACCCACCGGACATTCTACCCTGTGGGTGTCGGTTAGACAAAGGCGGGCGCCGGCCGGGACGCCCACACCGCGGGCGATCCGGATCCCGCCCGCGCGGCCCGTTCCGGCCGAAATCCTGATCCGCTTCAGACTTCTGCGACTCTCCGCCGCGCAGCCCGAGCCGGCTCCGCCCGCGGCGCAGTGATCCAGCCAGCGCAGGACGTCGCCGGTGTCCAGGGTGCCGTCGCGATTGCCGAACCAGTCGAGGAAGCGCGCCTGCCCCGCCTCCAGCCGGTCCGTTCCCATTAGGTGAAAGGCCGCATCCCGCACGGCGACCGCGTCCACGACCTCGACCCGGTCCACGATCCGGCCCTCCACTTCGCGGTGGCCCCGGGCCCGAATCGTGATCGTGTCCTCGTACACCCCGGCCTCCAGATCCTCCGTGTCGCGCCTCCAGACGATGAACTCGCCGGATCCCCCCCGTGATCGCTCGACGACCAGCCACCCGGACCCGGAGACCTCCGCGCTCCACACGGCGGAATCCGCGCCGAAGCCGCTCAGACCCGGCGGCAACGAGTCGGGCGGCGCCGGAGTCCAGCCGGCGACCCCGAAGCCCCCGCTCTCCCGCAGTTCCTCGATGTGCAGGGGGGGCGTGTAGAGCGACACCGGCACCTCGAACGGATCGCCGACACCGGCGAGCGTCACCTCGAGGGTCGTCTCGTTGTGGCCGGGCTCGAGACCGTTGCCCGACAGCTCGTACCGGAAGCGCCCGCGCCCCCGCCCTGCCGCATCGGGCACCCCGAGCCACGGCACCCCGGAGGCGGCCTCCCAGGAAGCCGCGTGGTCGTCCCGGCCGCGCGGGGCGACGATCACCGTTCCCGCGACCGTGTCGCCGACCGTGTGCAGCGTGTCGGCGATGGCCGCCGGACGCGTGCGCAGCGAGAGCGGCACCCGAATCGGAATCTCGAACATGCCGCGGCCATGCGTGCCCGCCACGAGGCGCCCGGTCCCGGGCCGGGCCGCCAGGTCGAACACCGCCACCATCGGCAGGTCCCTGTCCAGGCGGTCCCAGCTCTCCCCGCCCGCGGCCGAGTGGAACACTCCGAAGTCCGTGCCGATGTAGATGCCCCCGGGGTCCACGGGATCGTAGAGGACCGCGTGCACCGGGTGGTCAGGAAGACTCCCCGTGCGGTCCCGCCAGCTCCGGCCGCCGTCGACCGTGTGGAAGACGTGTCCGGTGAGAAAGCCCCCGGCCACCGCGTACGCCTGCTCCGCGTCGTCCGGGTGCACCGCGATGTCCCGGATGAAGCGGTCGGGCAGACCCGAGCCCGAATGCCAGGTCCTGCCGCCGTCGCGCGTGACGACGACCTCTCCGTAGAGCACGCCCGCGTACACGGTGTTCGAGTCCGAGGGGGCGGGCGCGATCGCGGTGATCACCTCGTCTTCCGAGGAGGTGCGGTAGATGCGCTTCCAGTTCTCCGCCGCGTCCTCGGTGCGGTACAGGCTTCGCGTCCCGAAGTAGAGTCGTTTGGAGTCCACGGGATCCATGACGAGAGGGGGAAGAAACAGGCCCGGTTCGGTGAGGTCGATCCCGTCTCTCGCCCATCTCCGTCCGTTCTTGATGGGTCCGCCCGCTCCCCAGCCGGGGATCCAGTAGTACTCGCCGTACCAGGTGTCCGGATCCTCGGCGTCGAAGGCGCTGTAGCCCCCGTCGCCGCCGATCACCTGGGTCCAGGTCTCCCACCCGTCCGAAGACCGCAGCGTGCCCTGGTCCTGGGTCCCTCCCAGGGTCGCTCCGGGATCGGAGGGGTGGAGCGCGATGCCGCGGTAGAACTGGATGACGGCGAGGTTGGACGCCAGCGACGTCCACGAATCGCCGGCGTCGGTCGTCCGATGCACGCCGCCGTCGTTGGCCAGGTAGAGGGCGTCGGCGCCCCGCGCGGTATCGAGGACGAGCAGTTGTTCGTCAACGTAGGGCACCCTGGTCAGGTTCGTGAAGCTCTCCCCGCCGTTTCGCGACCGAAACAGCCGCACCGCCCCGAAGTAGACCTCGTCCGGGTCGTCGCGGTTCACCGCCAGGGCGTTCGTGTAGTAGCACCGGTACGAGCAGACGGCGCCCGCCGCCGCCACCTGCTCCCAGGTGTCCGCGCCATCGCCGGTGCGGTACATGCGCAGCCCCAGTCCCTCCGCGTCATCCGTCTCGACGGTGGCGTAGAGGACGTCCGGATCCGAGAGCGAGATGGCCAGGTTGATGCGCTTGGCGCCGGCGAGGGACATGTCCGTGGAGGCCTCGTCCCATTCCTCGCCGCCGTCCGTCGACCTGTACACCCCTTCTTCCTGTACCGCTGCGAAGAACACCGTGGAATCCGCGGGATGCGCCAGCAGGTCGGTGGCCCGGCCCTCGAGAACCTCCTCCCAGGTCCTTCCGCTGTCGGTAGAACGGAAGAGACCGAAGCTGGAAGCCACGAGCACCGTGGTCGAGTCCGCGGACCCCGCCGTGGCCCGGTCGACCACCACCCGGGCTATGTAGGCCCCACCGGTCGTCGCGGTCTTGCGCACGAAGGGGTCGGTTCCCAACTGCTCCCAGGTCGCGCCGCCGTCCAGCGTCCGCAACACCCCGCAGCCGTAGTAGCTGTCCCTCTGGTAGTTCTGCTCGCCGGTCCCGGCGTAGACGATCTCGGGGTCCACGGGATCGATCGCGATCGAACCCATCGCCAGCGAGCATTCGCCGTCCGTCAGCGGGGTCCAGCTGTCACCGGCGTCCTCCGATTTCCACACCCCCCCCTGCGCCCCGCCCGCGTAGACGATGTCGTTGTCCTCCGGGTGGATGGCGATCGCCGTGACACGACCCGTCACCATGAATGGGCCATACCCTCTTCGATGCGGCCCCAGCGGGTGCCAGCGCAGATCGGCGCCGCCCATCCGCCCCGTCCCGCCCGCCGGCATGGCCAGCACCCGCTCATGGGCGCTCCGGCGCAGAAGGGAGAGATTCCCGGCGGACCCGGAATGGCGCAGCACGCGATCGTACTCCATGTGCGCCCGGACTCCCTCGCGCTCCTGTGCGACCGCTGCCGGGACGAGGGTCGCCGCAAGCAGTGGGAGCGCGACCGCCGGGACCCCGAAACGGCGCAGGCATGTGCGGGATCTGCAGCCTTGCGATTCGACCACCTGCGCCTTCGCCTTTCCCCGAGACCTCATCTCTTCCAGCACCCATTGTACGCGATATGGTCTGGTTCGTTACCGCGGGCGCTTCCGGAGACGCGGTGCATCCCCCCGGGAGGCGGCCCCGGCCCCCTGGTCCGCAAACACACCTGACGTGCGTCGCCGGCGGCACGCGCCACCCGGCCGCACCGGCCCCCTACCCCGGAAACAGGCTCCGGTCGATCGCCGGGACGAGCTTCAGGGCGTTCCCGTAGTAGATCTTCCCGAGCACCTCGTCCGGGAGATCGAGGCCGTACATCCGCCAGAAGGCGTGGTAGCGGCGGTAGTAGCCGAAGTAGTCGTCGGCGGTCTCGAAGATGCGGAAGTAGGTGTGGAACTCCTCCTTTTTGTAGGCGTCCTTGCCCATCAGCACCCGGTCCTGGTGGCGGATGAGCCACTGGCGCGCGAAGCGCGGCTGCCGTCCCAGTTCGTAGACCACCGCGCCCAGCCCCACGTACATGTTCGGGATCTCGTCGAGGAGTTTGCCGAGCCGGGCCAGGTCGTGGCCGAGCCAGCCCAGGTGAGCCGCGATGAAGTTGGTGTTGGGGTGGTTGCGGAAGAGGTCGTGCTGCTCGCCGATGATCTGCTCGAAGGGGGGGAACCGGCCGGGGGGGCGGATGCGCCGCGGCCGGAGCTTGAGCTCCAGCCAGCGCTCGTTGAAGCGGTCGTGGGGCCGCCAGAACTCCGCCGGGTCGGCCGTGTGGATGAGCACCGGTATCCCGAGTTCGCCGGCCTTGTCCCAGAGAGGGGCGAGGCGGGGGTCGTCGACGGGGATGCGGTTGCCGCCGGTGTCCCGGTCGGTCATGCCGAGGCCCTTGAAGATCTTCAGGCCGGCGGCGCCGTTCCCGACGTCCTCCTCCAGCTGCGCGGCGGCCTCCTCGCCCCAGCCGGGCTCGCCGACGCCGAAGAAGTTGATGTTGGCGAAGAAGACGAACCGGCCCGGATGCCGCCCCGCCAGTCTCTCGAGCCCGTCGACGAGCGAGATGCCGGTTCCGCCGGAGAGGTTCACCATCACCGCCATGTTCAGCTCGTCCATCTCGGCGACCAGGCGGTCCACGTCGGCGGCGGACATGCGGCCGGCCCTCTGGTGCCCGTGGATGTCGACGAAGGGGAACTTCGCCCGGGTCACCGGGTTCTCGGGGACTACCAGCGTGCTGCGCGGCTCGTACTCCTCGACGGTGACGTCCTGGGCGCCGAGCGGAAGGACCGCTCCCAGGGCGCAGATGGCCGCCGGCGCTAGCGCAGGCGTGACCGGAAGGGGCGCGGGCCGGTGGCGAGGACCACCCGCGGTGTTCGCGGACATCGTTCCTGTTCTCCTCCTAACTGCGGCGAATGCTCATCAGCAGGTAGCGTTTACGGGCGGCGAAGGCCGCCGGATCCAGCACCGCCGCGCCCCGGCGGGCGGCGTCGCGGGCCCGCTCGGCCACATTCCCGACAACGTAGTGCAGTCCCGGGTTTTTCGCGCGCAGCTTGTCCGCGGCGAAGTCGAGGGCCGGGAGGCCGATGCGGTCGGCCAGGAGGCGGGCGAAGCCGAGGGTGGGCAGGACGTGCGCGGTGATGTCGGTCTCGCGCGCGATCTCGAAGCCGTTCTCGCGGAGGCCGCGGCGAAAGGCGCCGAGGCGCCAGCCCGACCGGTTGCGCGGGTGCCCGGTGTCGCCGCCGCCGTCGTCGTCGCGGCGGAAGTAGTCGGCCACGATCCACGTTCCGCCGGGAGCCAGGAT
Organism: Gemmatimonadota bacterium; assembly: GCA_028874985.1. Classification (GTDB taxonomy): domain Bacteria; phylum Gemmatimonadota; class Gemmatimonadetes; order Longimicrobiales; family Gaopeijiaceae; genus Bin94. The sequence continues at coordinate 13,838 of JAPPGI010000159.1, forward strand.
CTCCCGCATCGCGCCGAACACGCCCTGCGGCTCCATGTACTGGATCGACTCTGAGTGGATGACTGTGCCAAAATACCCCTTGAATCTGTCAAATTGCCGGTCCAGAAAGTCGGACAGGGTTCGGTCACCGATCTCCGAGTCATCAGCGTGGACAAAATCCTGTCTGAATCTGTCGTTGCACATGTCCTCGAAGCGACAGTGCAGCACGGGAATCCCGGGGTAGGCGCCGCGGATGTGCTCCACTTGGAAGCGGTCCGGAGTCAGCCCGGTGACCGAGTGGCCGGCGGATTGGAGAAGGCCGAGCATCCCGCCCATGCCGGAGCCCGCGTCCAGCACCGGCTCGCCGGGGCGGTCGATGAGTTCGAGCAGTTTGCGGGCATAGGCCAGCTGGGCCCGGTGGAGGTCGCCGAAGCTCACCTCCTCGGGGGGCGTGTCCGGGTCGTCGAAGTATCCGTAGTGGAGAAAATCGCCCGGGAGCATGCGGTTGTAGAGCTGCAGCTGGGCGTTCGCATGCACGGTCGGGACGCGGCGGTGCATCCTCCGGCGCCTCAGCCAGCGGACCGCGTGGTGCGGCAGCAGCGCCCGCCCGAGGATCTGCCGCAGGACCCAGGAGCCGCGCAGGCGGGGAGATGCCTCGCCGCGGCCGGGAGCCCCCTCCCCGTCAGGCCCCGGCACCCCGCGCCCTCCCCCGCCGCCGGGGATCGGCCACCCCCTCGAGCCGCCCGTCGTCCAGCCGGCGCACGGCGTGGATCGATCCCATGTCCGGGTCGCGGGGACTCACCGGGAAGAGTTCGTGGCCGCGCGCCTCCAGCGCGGCGAGCATCCCGTCGCCGAAGTCACCCTCGATCTCGGCGGCCGCGAGGCCCGGGTGCGGGTGCCCGAAGCGGGGCGCGGCGACCACCTGCCCCCCGTGCATCCCGTACTCGACGAAGCCCGCGGCCGCCTGCAGCAGACACTCCATCAGCGAACGGCTCGGCGTGGCCATGACCAGGGCGGGCCGCCCGTCCCGGAAGAGCCAGAGCTGGGTGGAGAAGCCCGCCGGCAGGTTCGCGTACTTGCGCAGGTAGACCGCGCGGTTGAGGACGACTCCGTCGACGTTGATTCCGGCGCCGAAGGGCTCCGACGAACTCGAATGCGTCCCCGCGGCCACGTTGCCCGCGGCGTCCGCGATCACGTTGCCGCAGGTCGCCGCCGCGAAGCCGCGGAAGGGGCGGGGCGGGCGGTTCCGGATGTCGCCCCAGACCCTGAGCGCGTTGTCGGGCGAGACGAATTCGCCCTGGTCGGCCGGGGTGACCTCGCCGCCGCGGTGCCAGAGCTCCTGCGCCACCCGGATCTGCGTGTGCAGCGCCTCGACGCTCTCGGCGGGCCGGCCCATGCCGCGCAGGTCGGCGGCTTCGAAGACCTGGAGGCCGAGCTGGAAGAGGAGCCCGCTGGAGGGGGCGACCTCGTAGCCGCGGTAGGGTGTGCCGCCCGGCTCGCCCGACCGCCACGCCGGGGACACGAAGCCGCCCATCGCCGCGAGGTCCTCCATCGTGATGCCGCCGCCGCGCCGCGCCACCTCGTCCACCAGCCTGCGCGCGAAGGGGCCCGCGTAGAAGTAGCCGGGGCCTTCGTCGCGCAGCCGCGCCATGGTGGCCGCGAGCTCGGGCAGACGCACCGTGTCGCCGACCCCCAGGAGGTAGCCGTCGCGGAACCAGTCGTCGCGCCCGGGACCGGCGTAGCGCCCCACCATCTTGCGCGCCCCGCGCAGCTGCCCCCACAGCGCGTGATCGATGACGAAGCCGCCGTCGGCGAACGCGACGGCGGGCTCCCAGAGGTCCGCCCAGGGGAGGCGGCCGTAGGCGGCGTGGGCGGACTCGAGGCCGCGGACGTAGCCGGGGACCATGGCGCCGAAGCCGCCCCAGGAGCGCGCTTCGTCCCAGGGCTCGGTCGCGGGCGCACCGCTGGGGTAGGCGAAACCGGCCCCCGCGGTGGAGAGTTCGCCCGTGGCGGCGTCGAAATAGGTCACGCCGAAGCCCCCGCCCAGCGTGGTCATGCCGGGTTCGAGGACGCACTGGGCCAGCGCCGCCGTGATGTAGGCGTCGGCCGCCGTGCCGCCCCGCTCCAGCGCCCAGAGGGCGGCCTCGGTGGCGCAGGGGTGGTCGGTCGATACCATGGCGGCGCCGGCCACCGCGCGTATGTGCGCGTCGACGGGCCGGGACGGCTTCAGGTCGGAGCGGGCGAGGGACGCCCAGTCGCGCGAGCCGGAGGCGGGGGGTGGGGACGGGGGGGCGGGGCCGGGGGACGGGGGGACGGGATCGGGGGTGTCGCCGCCGGGGGATTCGTCGCCGCCGGTGCAGGTGGCGCTTCCGAGCACGCCGGCTGCTACGGATGACTGGAGGAAGTGGCGGCGATCCATGGGCGGGGGGGTGGGGCGGGTGGGTCAGCCGGTCGCGATCAGGCGGGAAAGGGCGTCTCCGACGGCCTCCCGGTCCCCTGGGGCCAGAGCTCCCAGCCTTCTCACAATCCGTTCGTCGTCCAAGGTGAACAGCTTGAAGCGGACCTTGCAAGGAACGCGGAGGCCGGCCTGCCGCCACGCCCGGATGGCCACGTCGCTGGGCCACTGCGTGGGAGACGAGGTGATCATTGCCAGGATCGACTGGCGGTGGGTCCGGTTGAAGCGCGACGACGACACCAGCAGGGCCGGTCGGCGCTTCCCGCCCCGGCGGTCGGTGAAGGGTAACGGCACCACGACGGTGTCGAACGGCTCAAAGGTCACGCCAGGCTTCCTCGTCCTCGGGCGAGGTCCACTCCTCCATCAGCCCCGAGACCCCTTCCAGGTAACGATCCGGTTCGACCTCCACCTTGCGCAGGACAAGGTGGCCGCCCCGCAGATCGAATGCGACCAGATCCCCCTCGCGCAAACCCGCCGCCTCGCGGATGCGCTTGGGAATCGTCGTCTGTCCGCGCGCGGTGATCTTCGCAAACTCCATTCCGTTACGAGCTCCGTCTGAATTGATATGTGATTCGTACTTTCTGAAAATAGGAAATGCTTGCAAAGGCGGCAATTCGGGTGTCGTGCGGGGACGCCCCCCGCGACCTCCCCGGGGAATCGGCCCGATCAGCGCCGCCCCCGCCGGAACATGCCAGAGTGTCGCCAAGGGCTCCGAAACGCGTACATTACGGAACAATGGCCGATGACGGGGCGGATGCCGCGCCCGCCGGCGAACTCCTCGGACGGGTGCGGCCGCGAGGCCGCCGAGGAAGGAGACAATGGAGCAGCAGGGGGTTTGACATGAAGCGCGAGGTGAGAAAGAGCATGAGCGAATCGACTGAGCTAGCATTGCCGCGCGTCGTCCCAGACACGCATTGCGACTCGCACGCGGCAGCCATAAAGGAAGCGAGGCGGCGCAGGGCGGAGGCGACGACCGGTGCCGTGACCCGGATCCGGAAGTCTCCTTACGGGGGGTACGTCGTCGTTAGCGTTCCGGCGAGAGCCGTGGCGCGGGCCATCCTAACAGAGGGCGGAAGAGTCTTGGTACGCGGTACTCACGGATACGGCGAGGTGTACTTGGATGAGTGACGAGACCGGCGACCTCCCCACCAGGAGAGACGAGCGGCCGCCCGATCTTCGGGTTCTCGTGGACTTGGTGTCCAAGGCTCTGGAATTGGAGACAACGCGCGTTGCAGTGTCCACCAAGGAAGCCGAAATCGCGGCCGAAGCCCTCAAGGTCGCCGACGCGGACAACGAGCGCCAGTACCACTTCCACTCGAACCGCTTTGAGAAGCAACATGGCCATCAGACAGAGCGCTGGCGTGCGAAGAACAAGAAGCAGTGGGTTCTCATAGGGGCTGCAATCGGGTTGCCAGTTGCGATCTTGACCTTCCTCTTTTTTGGCAGTCCCGGCCAGCAGCAACAAGCCCTTCAGGTGATCGGGCACGCGATGTCCTTCGGAGCCGGGGTGGGGTTTGGGTACTTCCTCGGTGCCCGAGGGGGAAAGGACACCGACTAGCGTCAGAGCGAGCCAATGCCGCGCGGTGCCGCCGTCCGGTGGGCCGGCGCGGCACGTCACCGACCGCGACGCGCCCGGCAAGCTCACTTTCCCCCGCTCCGCCGCACCCTTACAATTGTCTCTTCCACCCACTCAAGCCCTGCCGGAGACTCCGATGAAGACCTTCCGCACCCTCGCCCTTCCCATCCTCGCCCTCGCCTTCGCCGCCGGCCTCGACGCCCAGGATCGGCCGGCGAGCCCGCGCGGCGAAGCCTCCACCCAGATCGGCGACGCGTGGATCGTCGTCGACTACGGCCGGCCGATCAAGCGGGGCCGCGACGTCTTCGCCATGGGCGGCGGATACGGCCAGGGCATCTCCACCGGGGGCGTGTGGCGGCTGGGCGCCAACAAGTCGACCCGCCTCATGACCGAGGCCGACCTGATGTTCGGAGACCAGCGGCTGCCGGCCGGCGAGTACAGCGTCTTCGCCGAGCTCGCCGAGACCGAATGGACCCTGATCTTCTCGAGCTGGGGGGCGAAGGAGGGCGGCCGCGAGGACAACCCGGACGCCATCTGGGGCTCCTACGGATACACGCCGGACCGCGACGTGCTCAGGACCTCGATGGGCGTGACCACAAGCGAGATGTCGATCGACCAGATGGTCATACTGTTCACGGACGTGACCGCCGAAGGGGGCACGTTCAGCGTCTGGTGGGACGACCAGCTCGCCAGTACGCCGTTCTCGCTCGCGAAATGAGCGAAACGAGGAAGTAAGGGTCAAGGCACAAGGAGGAGGATCATGGATCCCGGGAGATGTCTGAAGAAGCCGGCGGGTCCGCCGGATCGTGCGCACGCGGCCTGCGACGAGGCGCCTCGCCGCTCTCGGTGCGCGCGGGAGTTCGTCCGCGGACTCCTGGTGGTTGCCGTGCTCGGCGTGACCGCGTGCAACGAGGAGGTGGAGCCGGAACCGGAGATCATTCCGCTTCCCTGCGACACCAGGATCGATGTCCCGGACGGGCTCTGCGCCATCCTGTTCCACTCCGGCGTCGGGGCCGCGCGGCAGCTCGTGGTCGCCGACAACGGCGACGTCTTCGTGGCGATCCGCAACAGCGGCAACCAGACGGGCGGGGTCGTGGCCCTGAGGGACACCGACGACAACCACAAGGCCGACAAGAGGGAGTCGTGGGGAGACGAGGGCGGGTCCGGGATCGCCCTGGCGGAGGGCTTCCTCTACCTGGCGACCGACAACAGCGTGCTGCGCTACCCGCTCCCGGAGGGCTCCCTGACACCGTCGGGATCGCCGACGACAATCGTCGAGAACCTGCCCAGCGACCGCAATCACCGCAGCAAGAGCATCGCGCTGCATCCGGACGGCGGCATCTTCGTCGGCATCGGTTCACCGTCCAACGCCTGCCAGGTCAGGCCGCGCACGCCGGGCCAGCCGGGCTTCGATCCCTGTCCCGAACTCGAAACCCGGGCGGGGATCTGGCGCTTCGACGGGGATGAGGAGGAACAGACCCTCTCCGACGGCGACCTGTTTTCCACGGGCATCCGCAACGCGAACGCGCTGGCCGTCCACCCGGAGACCGACGAGCTGTACGCGGTCGTCCACGGCCGCGACCAGCTCCACGCGCTCTGGCCCTCGATCTACACCGCCGAGGAGGGATCCGAAAAGCCCTCGGAGGAGTTCATCCACGTCCAGGAGGACAGCGACTTCGGCTGGCCTTACTGCTACCACGATCCCGAAGACGACAGGAAGCTGCTCGCGCCCGAGTACGACGGCGACGGGGAGATCGTCGGCCGGTGCGCGAACATGGACATGCCGGCGATCGGCCTGCCCGCGCACTGGGCACCCAACGCGATGGCCTTCTCCACGGACGACTTCCCCGCGGACTACCGCGAGGGGGCCTTCGTCGCTTTTCACGGATCGTGGAACCGCTCGCCGCTCCAGGAGGGCTACAACGTCGTGTGGATCCCCTTCGAAGGCGACGAGCCCACCGGTGACTGGGAGGTCTTCGCGGACGGATTCGCCGGCGGCCGGATCAGCTCGCCCAGCCAGGCCGACCACCGGCCCACGGGGGTGGCGGTCGGGCCGGACGGGTCGCTCTACGTGAGCGAATCGCTGCGCGGGAAGATCTGGAAGATCGTCGAGAAGGAAGAATAGTCGCGGGCAAGTTATTATTCCTAGGTGACTTGTGGTACCCGTACCGGAGGAATGATCGATGAACCGCACTCGCCCCGTCAGCTCCGCGCCGCGCAGGTCCCGGCGCTCTTGCGCCGTCTTCCCCGTGCTCCTGGGCTCCCTTGCCGCCGCCCTGGGGACCGGATGTTCCGATCCCGCGGAGCCGTCCGAACCCGGCCCGATCGTGCTGGCCGCGACCTTCTCCGAGACCGGACGGTTCGCCCGGCTCGGCACCGAGATGGCGCGCGGCTACCGTATGGCCGTGCAGATGCTGAACGGTGCGGGAGGCGTGGCGGGCCGGCAGGTGTCGCTGCTGCTGCTCGACGACGCCAGCGACGCCGCCACGGCCGCTCGCATATACCAAGAGTACGTGGCGTCGGATTCGGTCGACCTGCTCCTGGGCCCGTACAGCAGTCCGCTCACGGAAGCCGTCATCGAGGTGGCCGAGGGGGCCCGGATGCCGCTGGTGGCCGCGATGGCCGCCGCACCGGGGATCTGGTCGGGGAAGGGGCGGCAGTGGGGGGTGCAGATGCTGAACCCCGGTCCCACGTACCTGCAGGGCTCGGTGGAGGTGGCCGCGCAGAACGGCGCCCGGACCGCGGCGCTGGTCTACGAGGACACCCAGTTCCCCGTATCCGTCGCCGAAGGGGTGCGCCTGGCCGCCCAGGCCCACGGCCTGAGCATCGTCGTCGACCGGTCCTACCCGGCCGGGGGGGCGAATCACCAGGCCCTGGTGGCCACGGCCCGGGACTCCGGCGCCGACCTGTTCATCGGAGGCGGCTACTACGATGATGCGGTGGCGTTCACCAGAGCCGTGGACGCGGCGCTGTACACGCCCAAGCTGGTGAGCCTCAACCTCGGCCCGGCCCAGGCGGACTTCGCGAACGAGGTCGGCGACCTGGCGGAGTGCGTCGCGGGGAACACTCCATGGCTGCCCACGATCAGGACGGCGGGGTTCATCACGGACAGCGAGACCCTGAGCCGACAGTACATCGCCGCCCATTCGGAGCAGCCGAGCTACTATGTGGCGGGCGGGTTCGGAGCGGTGGAACTGATCGCCCAGGCGATCGACGTCGTTGCCGACGCCACGGGCCGGTTCGAAGTCGCCGATGTCCGGGACCACCTGTTCTCCAGGGGCACGGAGACGGTGCTGGGTCCGTTCAAGGTGTATCCGATGGGGGATGAACACGCCGGTGCGCAGCAGGCGCTGAAGGGGCTGCAGGTGCAGTGGCAGGACGACGGGGACGGGGGGCTGGAGCGGCGGATCATCCACCCGGAGACGGTTGCGGACGCGGATCCCTGCTTCTGGCGGTAGCAGCCCGTGGCCATCCAGAGGTAGCCCCTAGTTTTTCGTTGAAGACAATGCCCACCGGCAGCTACTGATGGCACCCGCCGCACCGTCTCGTGCGAGACGCCGTACCTGCTTGGGGGGCGGCACGAATTCCGCCGGTGGCCTGTCCCATTCCGACATGCTCGCGTCCCGGGTTTCGCCGCGGCGACGGGCGGGCGCCCGATCACGCCACCGCCTCCAGCGCCGCGAGCTCCAGCGACGGCGGGACCGCCGAGTCGACGAAGCGGGGGGCGCCGTTGGACAGGCGGTTGAGGGGCGGGCCATCCGCGTCCGCCCCTCGTGGACCAGCAGTCCGTGGATAACGTTCATGGCCACGCCGGTTGGGGTAGGTAGCCACCCCGCGGTGCTGAAACAGGGCGGAGTTTCACGGAATGCCACGCCTTTGAGTCCTTTCGTGCGACGTTCGCCAGGAACATCGGGATATTCTCGCCCTCTGGATCGGATATCGCGTGGGCGGGATCGTAGGTTCTTCTGGGCTGAGACCTCACCGGAGCGCTGGCAAAGGGTCGACCGAAGGGTGACGACCGAGGCGTAAACAGGGGCCGGATCTCCTGCAGATCCTGATCGGTAGGCGAGTGAGCTGTGCCATCGGCAGGCTCCAACCGCTCCGGCTCGGTTTGGACGACGCGCTGGAACGTTCGAAGGAGATAACCGAGCGGTGGGAGATCACGCTGCGGGCTGTCCCACCCGGGCGACGAGGCGAAGCGATCCGCAGAACCGAGATGACGAGGAGAGAGCGCCCAACCACCCGTCGAAGTCACGACCTTCAATGATACGAGGCCGTCTTCAGAGATGCGGCACTCCGCTGTGGCGCTACCGTTGTTGACTCGACGAACATGCGGAAGGACGCCCGATCCGTCTCGCCGGAAAGTGAACTGGTAGTTGGAACGGGTCTGTTTCGACCTGCGGTATGAAGGGCGGCCACCGTGTCTCGTGCGCATCGAGAACCCAGCCTTAAGAGACGGCGCTCTACCGCCCCTTCCGCCGCGGTAGTGGGCAATCTCATCGAAGGTACCCAGATCATAGGGCGGCTCCTTGAAGTCGGGAAGCCGTTCCCGAAACGCTATGTCCCAGAGAATCCTGACCAGTGCCAAGAACGAGGTCTTCCCGGTGCTGTTTTCCCCGACCAACAGGGTCAGCGGGGCAAGTCGCGCGGTCTGCTCCGTGTAGAAGCAGCGGTATTCGGCGACGGTGACTTGGTCCACAGCGCGAGTCTCCTTGGGATGGGGGTGGATCTCAACGGTACGACGTCATCGACTCTGGGGGAAGGGGATTGCGCGAAGGGGGATTGCGGCAGTATGGAATAGGCGTGTCTCACGGTAGCCGACTCGGGGGACCGAACCCTCCTATCGAGATACGCGACCGAACGGATCGACTCTCCGGGTCGTGTCTACCCCCGTCCCACCGACCGAGGCCGGCATCCGCGAACAGCCCCTCACGGAGCCCATGCTCGCATGGGACCGCGAACCGGTGATCGTCCCGTCGGAAGGGACCCGTGGCTCCGGCAACAGGAGGTTGGGGAACCCGCGATACCGGGGAGGCCCGGACCCCCCGGTCAAACCGCACGCCCGCCGCCGCGGCAAATCAGGGGACAGCCGCATGCTCGATCGGGACGCCCCTGCTCGATCACGTGTGACACGGGCTGCTAGGGGTTCACCGCCCGAACAGCCCCCCCAACCCCTCCGCCCCGCACACCCCCCGCTCGGTGACCATCCCGGTCACCAGGCGCCGGGGCGTCACGTCGAAGGCGTAGTTCGCGGCCCGCGTTCCTTCCGGCGCGACCCGCACCCACCGCTCCACCCCGTCCCCGTCCACCCCCCACACCCGCGTCACCTCGTCCGCGGCGCGCTCCTCGATCGGGATCCCGGCACCGTCCTCGATCGTCCAGTCGACGCTCGTGGACGGGACGGCCACGTAGAACGGCACGCCGTTGTCGCGGGCGGCCAGAGCGAGCGGGTAGGTCCCCACCTTGTTGGCGACGTCGCCGGCCGCGGTCGTGCGGTCCGTCCCCACGATCACGACGTCGACCCTGCCGCGGCCGAGCAGGTGCCCGGCCGCGCCGTCCGGGACCAGTGTGTGCGGCACTCCGTGCTGCCCCAGTTCCCACGCGGTGAGACCCGCGCCCTGAAATCGCGGTCTGGTCTCACGGACCCACACGTGGACGGGCAGGCCCCGGTCGTGGGCGAGGTAGATCGGAGCCGTGGCCGTTCCCCAGTCCACCGTGGCCAGCCAGCCCGCGTTGCAGTGGGTCATGACGTTGAGTCGGCGGCCATCGCCGTCCCCCGCCCCCACCCGGCGCGCGATCCTCCCGAAGACCTCGAGCCCGAATTCGCCGATATTGCGATTCGCGCGCACATCGTCTTCGCACAGCCGGGCGGCGAAGTCGTAGGCGGCGGCGATGCGCTCGCCGGGCGGAAGGCCGCGCAGCAGCGTATCCGCCGCGTCGAGCGCCCACCGGAGGTTGACGGCCGTGGGGCGGGTGGCGGCCAGCATGCCAACCGCATCCTCGAGCGAGGCGTCCGACGGATCCGCGCGCATGGCGAGCGCGACGCCGTAGGCGGCCGTCGCCCCGATCAGCGGCGCCCCCCGCACCACCATGTCGCGGATCGCGCGCGCCGCGTCGGCGGCGGTCTCCAGGCGGAGCGTCTCGAAGCGGTGCGGCAGAACGGTCTGGTCTATGACGCGGACCTCGGTCCCGTCGCCCCCGGTGAAGATGGCCCGGTAGGGGACGCCGCCGACCTTCACGGGGCGGCTCAGCCCTCTTCCGCCCGGTCGTACCTCAGGACGAACGGGGACACGGACGCGCGCGGGGCCCGCACCGTGCGGGTCATTTGCAGCCGGCCGTCCACGATTTCCAGCACCTCCCGGACCTGCGCGTCGGAATGCACCAGGTGTTCGAGAGCAAGCCGGTCGGCATCCCAGTACACCCGGGTGCGTACGGACTGCCGCCCCACCAATTGCCTGACCCACCCGCCGCTCATCGGCACCTCGACGCGCTCTCCGGGCGTCGGCACGTAGATCAGTTTCTCCCCGTCCACCCGCAGGACCAGCTTGCTCGGACGCCGCGCGAACACATTCATGACGGCCTCCACGACCGCCATCTCCCTTCGTGCTGCTTCCTCCGCGCTCCTGCGGGCCTCGCTGCGGGCCAGCTCCCGTTGATCGGAGCGGACCACCCTCCGCTCAACCGTGACTGACTTCTCTATGCGGGGTATGCGCGCCGAACGGCTGGTTTCATCCAGCACCCACACGCCGGTCAGACTCGCGAAGAGCGCCTCGGCCTCCGGCCCGACCGGAGGGGGACTTCGGCCGCCCGAGGCGCAGGCGGCCGTGAGCGCCGCCAACCCCGCGATCGCCACCCCGCCGACACCGCGCGGGCGACTCGGGGACGTCGCACCGGTTCTCATGTCATGATCTCCTCTCCGCCGTCACCCGGGCCGGGCCCGATGGAATCTCAGCACGACCGGGGACAACGACACACCGGTTCGGCGCATCGTGCGGGTTATCTCCAGGCGACCGTCGACGAGGTCCAGAATCTCCCGGACCCGCCAGACATCCAGCGCGTGCTCGATACCCAACCTGCCTCCCTCCCAGAAGATCCGTGTGCGGACGAACTGCTCGTTCACACGTCGTGACGCGGCATCTCCGTTCGTCGGTATCCGGATGGTGTCGCCGGGCGAGGGCATGTACGCCAGGTGTGCGCCGTCCGTCCGGAGGGCCAGCTCCGTCGGCCGCTGCAAGAGCAAACCGAACGCGGCCCGGCGAAGCGCCGCGGTGTTGAGTGGTGACCCCCCCACGCTCGTCGCGACGTCCGTGATCTGCGGCAGGTCCGGCTCCGGCGTGCTGCTGGATTCGTCCAGCACCCACACGCCGGTCAGATTCGCAATGATGGCCTCGGCATACGCCCCGGTCGGAGGGGGAGAGCCGCCACCCGAGACGCAGGCGGAGGAGAACCCGGCCAGCGCGGCCAACGCCATCGCCCGAGCGCCGGGGCCGTGGATCGGGAACTTCGCTTTGCTTCTCAGTGCGCCGTGGAAAGGCGCGCTTTCCTGGTGGGTGCGAGTCCCACCCA
>JAPPGI010000218.1 GCA_028874985.1 Gemmatimonadota bacterium
CGTTCGTGGTAGTGCGCCGGATGCGGACCCCATATCCGATCCGGCGTTCTCCATTTGAGGTTACGGTCATCGTTCACGTTGTCAAGTCAGGGGTATAATCCCCTTAGCATTCCCCCTCGGAGTTGCCCGCGCCGAAACCCGTGACCCGCCGAGATCCGTACGCTTCCACGTCCCCCCATCCAATCCGCCAACCGGTTGCCCACCCATGCCCGTCATCGAAACCCGCGAACTCACCAAACGCTACGGCCTGCGCCGCGCGAAGTCCGTGCTGGCGGTGGACCAGGTCTCGTTCGCCGTGGAAGAAGGCCAGGTATTCGGCTTCCTGGGTCCCAACGGCAGCGGCAAGACCACCACCATCGGCATGCTGGTGGGCATCATCAACCCCACCGGAGGCAGCTTCCGGCTCTTCGGCGCCTCCGACCCGAAGGGGCTCCTGGCCGCCCGCTCGCGCGTCGGAGCCACCCTGGAGACCCCCAACTTCTACCCGTACATGAGCGGCCGGGACAACCTGCGCATCGCCGCCGCGATCAAGGGGGTCGGGCGGGCGCGCATCGAGGAGTGTCTGGAACTGGTCGGCCTGGCGGACCGCGCGAAACACCGCTTCGGCACCTATTCGCTCGGCATGAAGCAGCGGCTCGCGCTGGCGGCCACCATGCTGAACGATCCCGAGCTGGTCATCCTCGACGAGCCGGCCAACGGCCTCGACCCGCAGGGCATGCGCGAGATCCGCGAGATCATCCGGATCCTGGCCGATCGCGGCAAGACGATCTTCCTGTCCAGCCACCTGCTGTGGGAGGTGGAGCGCACCTGCACGCACGTGGCGATCGTGCGCAAGGGGCGGATCGTGGCGCGGGGGACGGTGGAGGAGGTGGTGAGCGCGGGGAAGTCGGCGCTGCTGCGCGCCGGGGACGAGGCCGCGCTGGCCGCCGCGCTGGAGGGCTGCCCGGAGGTGACGTCGGTGCGCCGGTCGGAGGAGGGGGTGGTCGTCGGTCTCCGCAGCGACGACCTGGCCTCCGTCAACCGCTACCTGGCCGCGCGGGGGATCCACGTGTCGCATCTGGCGCCCCATCGCCCGAGTCTGGAGGAGGTTTTCATCGACCTCACCAGAGGGGATTTCGACTCGATGACGGAGATCGCGTCGTGAGCGGGGCGGAAGGTGGGTGGACAGCGACACCTCACGGAGATCGCATCGTGAGCGAAGCGACGGGTGGGGGACCCTCGGCGCGGGCCCGTGTGGGCCGAAACCGCGCCGGGATGGTGGGCGTCCTTCTGCGAATCGAGCTGCTCAAGGCGGTGAAGCGCCGGGCGTTCTGGGTGGCGTGGGGGGCGTTCGCCGCCTTGAACACCATCTCCACCGTCGAGAGTGTCCGCAGTGCACACCGATACGACTGGGCGTCCTACGCCCTGCCCGAAGCCTGGTCGGACATCGTGTTTTCCTTGACCGGGCCCGGAACGCTGTTCATTGCCGCGCTGATGATTCTGCTCTTCGCACCCGAGTTCTCCTGGCGCACCGGCAGGCAGAACGTGATCGACGGGCTCAGCAAGGAGCGGCTCTACGCCGGTAAGGTCATGGTGCTGGCCGGACTTGTCCTGCTGTTCCTGGTTACGACGGTCTCCATCGGCGTTGGCGGTACGTTGTTCAGCCCAAGCGAGAGCGGTCCGGAGATCGTCCGATCGACCGACCTGAGCTATCTGGCCGGGGCTGTCCTGAACCTGCTGGTCCTCGGGAGCGCGGGCTTGATGCTCTCGGCCCTGATCCGCTCCGCGGGGCCGGGACTCGGCGTCCTCTTCCTGTACATCATCGTCGAAGAGGGAATCGTCGGGTTGATGCAGCGCGGGGGCGAGGCGTTGAAGCGACTCACCGAGTACCTTCCATTCAACCTGGTGCAGGACCTCGGAGACGACCTGGCGCACTACCCGGAGGTGCTCGCCCGTGTCAACGCCGACCGCGCCGAGCGGGGAGTCGCGCCGCTGGAGTACCTCGATGTCGAGGTAATGGCCATTGCGGTGCTGGCCTACAGCGCCATCTTCCTGTTGATCGCATTCCTGAGCATGCGGAGACGCGACCTGTAGCGCGACGGCGGGGGAGGGCCTCGCCGGCGACGTGCGGGCGCGCGGTGAAGGAGGCAACAGGACGATGGACTCGAACCGGCGGACCTTTCTGAAGACCACTGTGGCCGCCGGCGGCGCAATGGCGGCGGGGCTGGCCGCGCACCGTCCGCCGACGGGGGCGGATTCGGCTGCCGCGGCCTCGGACCCATCCCCGACCGACACCCGCCCCCCGCCCCCCCGCTCCCTGAGGATCCTGATCCTGGGCGGGACGGGCTTCATCGGTCCCCACCAGGTCGAATACGCCCTGTCGCGCGGCCACGAAGTCACCCTCTTCAACCGGGGCCGCACCAACACGCACCTCTTCCCCGATGTGGAGAAGCTCGTCGGGGATCGCGCAGACGACCTGTCCGCGCTGGAGGGGCGAAGCTGGGACGCGGTGGTGGACAACTCGGCGACCAATGCTCCGCAGTGGGTGGAACTGAGCGCGAACCTGCTCAGGAACACCTGCGAGCGCTACATCTTCGTGTCCACGCGGTCCGTGTACGCGGACACCAGCCGGGTCCCCATGACCATTGCCGCGCCCGTCTGGACGCATGAGCGCGCGGGGGTCGAGCCGGGGGCCGCGCGGCTTCCCTACGGCCTCGGCAAAGCGCTGTCCGAGCAGATCGCCCGGGACGCCTTCGGCCCCGATCGCACCCTCGTCTTCCGCCCCGGCCTGATCATCGGTCCCGGCGACCCCACCGACCGCTTCACCTACTGGCCCGTCCGCATCCACCGCGGCGGCGAGGTCCTCGCCCCCGGCGACGGCACCGACCCGGTACAGATCATCGACGTGCGCGATTTCGGCGAATGGCTGGTCGAGATGGCCGAGGCGGGAGAGTCCGGCACCTACAACGTCGTCGGGCCGCGCACGCCGCGCCCCATGACGGAGCTGCTGTACGGGATCCGCGCCGTGACGACGGCCGAGACGACCTTCACCTGGGTGGACACGGACTTCCTGATCAACGCGGGGCTGCGCCCGTACCGGGAGCTGCCGGTCTGGCGGCCCGCCCGGGACGGTGCCGAGGGTTTCGCCCGGTTCGACCTCACGCCCGAGGTCGAGAAGGGTCTGACGTTCCGGTCGCTGGCGGACACGACCGCGGCGACGCTGGAGTATCATTTCTCGCGGTCGGAGGAACGGCAGGCGGCGCTGAGGGCGGGGGTGAGTGCGGAGCGCGAGAGGGAGGTGCTGGATCTGTGGCAGGCGTTTCGGCGGGCGGGGCGCGCAAAGGACGCCGGACATCGAGCCGGAGTGAGCCACGCACTCCACAACCGAGAGGAAGACGGAAACCGATGAGACACTCCGCAATGCCGGCCCGGCGGCCCGTGCGCACGGCCTCCCTCGCCGCCTGCATCCTCCTCCTCGCCGCCTGCGCCGACTCACAGCCAAGCGACGCCGCCCCCGCCGACCTCGTGCTTCGCGGCGGCATCGTCGCAACCGTCGACGCCGACAACACCATGGCCGAGGCCCTCGCCATCGACGGCGGCCGGATCGTGGCGGTGGGCGGCAACGAGGAGGTGGACGGCTACATCGGCGACGATACCGAAGTCATCGAACTCGACGGCCGCTTCGCCGCGCCCGGCTTCATCGAGGGGCACGGCCACTACATGAGCCTCGGCAACTCGAAGACGATCCTGGACCTGAACGGCGCCGCCAACTGGGCCGCCATCGTGGAGATGGTGGCCGAGGCGGTCGCAGCGGCGGAGCCCGGCCAATGGATACGCGGGCGCGGCTGGCACCAGGAGAAGTGGGACCGGCCGCCGGATCCCGCCGTCGAGGGCAACCCGACGCACTCATCCCTCTCGGCCGTGAGTCCCGACAACCCGGTCCTGCTGGGCCACGCCTCCGGCCACGCCGCCTTCGCCAACGCCGCCGCCCTGGCCGCCGGCGGCTACGACCGCGACTCCGAACCCCCGCCGGGCGGGGAACTCGTCCGTGACGGGAACGGCGACCTCACCGGCCTCCTGCGCGAGACCGCCCAGCGACCCGTATCCGCCGCCTTCGCCCGCTCCCGGTCAGGCCGCACGACCGACGAGATCGACGCCCAGTTCCGTCGCGAGGTCGCCCTGGCCGCCGAAGAGGCCCTCTCCAAGGGAGTCACCTCGTTCCACGACGCGGGCGCGTCCTTTGCCACCATCGACCGGCTCAGGCAGCTGGAAGACGAGGGCGCGCTCCCGGTCCGCCTCTACGTCATGGTGCGCGGCCAGTCCAACGATGAGATGGACGCGCGCCTGGCCGACTACTACATGCCGTCCGACGGCGACGACTACCTGACCGTGCGCTCCATCAAGCGCCAGATCGACGGCGCGCTCGGCTCGCACGGCGCGTGGCTGCTCGAACCGTACGAGGACATGCCCTCCTCGACCGGGCTGGTACTGGAGACGGTCGAGGACATCACCGGCACGGCCCACGTCGCCATCAAGCACGGCTACCAGGTCAACACGCACGCGATCGGCGACCGCGCCAACCGCGAGGTCCTCGACATCTACCAGTCCGTCTTCGACTCGGCGGGCGCGGGGGACGATCTGCGCTGGCGCATCGAGCACGCGCAGCACGTCCACCCCGACGACGTGGCGCGCTTCGCCGAACTCGGCGTGATCGCCTCGATGCAGGGCGTCCACGCCACCTCCGACGCGCCCTGGATCCCGGCCCGGCTGGGCGACGACCGCGCCGAGAAGCGGACCTACCTGTGGCGCTCGTTCCTGGACGCCGGCGTGCTCATCAACAACGGAACGGATGTTCCCGTCGAGGACATCGACCCGCTCGCCTGCTTCCGCGCCTCGGTCACGCGCCAGACCGCGGACGGATCCATCTTCTACCCCGAGCAGAACATGACCCGCGTCGACGCGCTTCGCAGCTACACGATCAACAACGCCATCGCGGCCTTCGAGGAGGCGTACAAGGGGTCGCTCGAGGTCGGGAAGCTGGGCGATGTGGTGGTGATCGACCGCGATATCCTGACCGTGCCCGACGCGGAGCTGGCCGATGCTCGCGTGGAGGTGACGATCGTGGGCGGGGAGGTGCGGTATGCGCGGTAGACGCTTGTGGTCAGGTCCCGAGACCGCCCGCACGCTCCGCCATGGCCGGGAGCGGGCCGGCGCCCGGGGCGAGACGCTCTCGACGGGAACGCGGCTGCGCGTCCTCCGACCCGTGGCCGGGTGTTGCACGGGGCTGATGGCCATTGCGTTTTCGGGTTGCGGGGGCGCTGATCAAGGCGAGCCGGAAGGTGAGACCCTGATCGCAGGCGCGATCCGCGACAGCGCCGGTATCCCGATCGTCGAAAACCGGGCACCGCCGCCCGGTTCCCGGCTGGGATGGGTGGTCGGAGACGCGCCCGTCGTGTCCATTGGCACCCGCGACGCTTCCGACGCATTCCAGTTCCACCGGGTCGGCGACGCGACCAGGCTCGACGATGGTAGGATCGTCGTCGCCAACGGCGGCTCGAACGAACTGCTGGTCTTCGACGCGGACGGGAGCCACCTCGGCGCCTGGGCGGGTGAGGGCGATGGACCCGGAGAGTTCTGGGACCTCTCCACCGTGCGACCGTGGCCCGGGGACTCCCTGATCGCCGGGGATTCGCAGCAGGGCCGAGCCTCCATCTTCGACCTGGCCGGTGCGCACGGCCGGACGATGTCGTTGCGCGGCCCACCCGATCCCGCCACACGGGAGGTGGCGGCGGCGGGCGAGGCGGCGGACGCCGAACCGGTGGATGCCGAGCCTCACGTGGTCCTCCGCGTGTTGCCCGACGGCACTTTGCTCACACGCACTCCCCGGGGTTACGCCCAGGGATTCCACCGCTGGGAATCGGCGTATGCGCTGATCGACGCCGATGGGTCCACCCGCGCGGCGCTCGGGAACTACCTCGGCATCGAGACCTACTCCGCGTTCCACCAGCAGGATGACGGGAATTATGCCGTCATTCCGCTGTGGCATCCCTTCGGCAAGACGACTGTCACCACCGCATGGGGAGATCTGGCTGCGATCGGCGACACCGAGACTTACGAGATCAGGGCCTATCGGAGCGACGGATCGCTGGCCCGGATCGTCCGCCGCGACCATGAGACGAGGATACCGACCCAGGCTGAACAGGACGAGTCCTTCCGGGACCGGTTCGCGGGACTCTCGGACGACGACCGCGAACCCTGGATGACGGCCGCCGCCGACGTCCCGCTGGTGGAGAGCTTCCCGGCCTATTCCAGACTCCGCGGCGACGCGCTGGGCCACCTCTGGGCGGCCGAATTCAAGCATCCCGACGCCGAATACGAGGGGACGCTGTGGACGGTCTTCGACCCGGACGGCCTGGCACTCGGGTTCCTGGAGACGCCCGGTGGCTTCCACGTCTTCGAGATCGGCGCCGACTACATCCTGGGGAGCACGACCGACGATTTCGGGGTGGAGTATGTGGAGTTGTGGTCACTCACGCGGTCGAGTTCCTGACGTCAGCCGCCGGGCACCCGTCATCGCCCGGGGACCCCATCCTTCTCTCGCCCCCTCACGCCGTCAGGAAGAGCACCAGGAAGAATCCGGGAAGCAGGACGACCATGTACAGCCACCACACCGCGAACCCCTTGACCAGCGTCCGTACCCACCCGTCGCCGTAGTAGCGCCGCAGGGCGACCAGGTAGTACACCGGCGGCACGACGATGAGGAACAGCTGGAACCATCTCCCTGCCGACCCCTGCGGCACCAGCAGCGCGACCGCCAGACACAGGAAGGTGAACGTCTGGTTGTGCATGCCGAAGACCAGGTGTTCGATGAAGAACCGCTTCTTGCGGAGGTAGCAGAGCGCCAGGGCCAGGGCCAGAAACGGCAGCAGGAAGAACATCGCGATCGGCAGGTTCCCGATCACGCGCTGTACGAAGACTTCGGGATCGTGGAGTAGGTCGACCATGCTCGCGAGGAACATCCCCATGAGCTTATTCGGCCGCTCCGGAGATGTGCCATCGGCCAGCGCCACCAACACGGCCCTCCCGACATTCCGGGCCGGACGCCCCAGGATATCGTCGACCCTGCGGGCACGCCCGGTCCCGACTGCCGCCTTCAGCGCGTCGATCTCGGTCACGGTCAGCGACCGACGCGACGACACCGCCACTTCTCCCTCCCCGTCGCCATCCCCTCCGATCACCATTTCCGATTCCGAGAACGAGTCCGGCATCACCAAAGACAGGACGAGGACGAAAAGGAAGCTCGCGAAGAGATACAGTCTGACCGGCGACATGTACCGAGCCCGGCGGTCATCGGAAAACTCGCTCGTGAGGCGACCCGGCCTGAAGAGCAGAAGCTTCAGGGTCTGGATCAGGCGCCCGTCCACCTCGAAGCTCTCGCGGCAAAGGTCCCACGTCACCGACCCCAGGCCCCGCGTGTAGCTTCGGTCGTTCTGTCCGCAGGTGGCGCAGAAGCGACCCGACCGCGCGTCTCCGCAGTTCGGACAGTCCGGCCTGTCAGCGGAACCTTCGTGCGAAACGCTGTGGAGACCGCTCTCGGACATCGTCCTCCCCGTGTCGAATGACGTGACGTGCCGCGCCAAATCTGGCTGGCGGGGAAGGAACCCGCCAGAATCGGTTCCGCGCTGCCCCCCTACCCCGGCATCCTCCTGAACAGCCGCAACAGCGACCAGAACGCGAGAGCGTACATCACCGCCCCCAGCAGGAACGGCGCTCCCGGTAGTTCGACCGGCGCACTCGGCGACGTGAAGTAGCTGAAGAGCCCCGCCGTGAAGATCAGCGGCGCGAGGATGCCGGTCAGGCTCATGAGAGAGGTGATACCCCCCTGCACCTTTCCCTGGTCCTCGGGGGGTACGGCGCCGGCCACGAGACTCTGAATGGCCGGTCCCGCCACCCCGCCGATCGACCCGAAGACGATGAACGCGAAGAGCATCCACCCCGCCGTCGCCAGTCCGTAGCCCAGGTAGGTGACGACCGCGACGACCAGGCCGTACAGGATCGCGCGGCGTTCGCCGAGACGGCCGACAATGGGGCGGACCAGCCCACCCTGCACGATGGTGGCCATCAGCCCCACCAGCATCAGCGAAAGGCCGTTCATCTGCTCGTCCCAGCCGAACCTGTGGCCCGTGTACAGCACCCAGACCGTCTCGAGGCCCCGTTGCGCCAGCACCACGAACACGAAGACCGCGGTCAGCCCCGCGACCAACGGATAGGAGCCGAGCACATGCAGGCTCCCGACCGGGTTCGCCTTCCTCCAGCTGAAAGCATCCCGCTTTTCCGGGGGGAGCGACTCGGGAAGCACGAAGAAGCCGTAGAGCCAGTTCACCAGGGCAAGCCCCGCCGAGACGAAGAACGGCAGCCTCAGGTCGATCCCACCAAGGAGACCTCCCAGGCCGGGGCCGAAAATGAACCCGAGTCCGAAGGCCACCCCGATCAGCCCGAAATTCCGGGCCCGGTCCTCCGGCCTGGAGATGTCCGCGATGTAGGCGTTGGCCGTGGTGATGCTCGCGCCCATCACGCCGGCGACGAGCCGTCCCGCGAAGAGCCACCCCAGCGAAGGCGCATGGCCCATGATGATGTAGTCCACCCCGAGCCCGAAGAGCGAGATCAGGATCACGGGCCTTCGACCCACCCGGTCGGACAACGCCCCGAGCAGCGGCGCAAAGACGAACTGCGTGAGCGCGTAGGTGGAGGCCAGCACGCCGAACCAGCGACCGGCCAGCGGGGTGTCGCCCCCCGCGAACTCCTTGATCAGCTCGGGAAGAATGGGGATGATGATCCCGATCCCCAGCACATCGATGAAGACCGTGACGAGGATGAAGATCATGGCCGCCCGGCGGCCCTGCTCGGGCTTTCTCAAGCAAACCTCCCGCGAACTCGCTTCATGTGCGAAAATAGCTGGCGCCGGACAGGTTCTGACAAGACTCCTCCGGTACGGCCCCCGAAACCCGGACCGAGACACCGAACACGCCCACGCCATGGACTTCGACGCCTTCGAGCAGGAATCGCGCCGCGTCTTCGAGAAGATTCCCGAGCGCTTCCGCGACGGGGTCGACGGCCTCACCGTCCACCGCCGAGCCCTTCCGCACCCCCGCTTCGACGGAGTCTTCACCCTGGGGGAGTGCGTGACGGAGTCATACCCGTCGAGCTGGGAGGGACCCGAAACGGTGCGTTCGCTGGTCCTGCTCTACTGGGGGTCCTTTCACGCCCTCGCCCGGCTCGACCCCGGGTTCGACTGGGGGGAGCAGATCTGGGAGACCCTCACCCACGAACTCCGGCACCACCTCGAGTCTCTCGCCGACCTGGATGACCTGACAGGCGTCGACTACGCCATGGAGCAGACCTTTCTACGAAGGGACGGCCTGGACTTCGACCCTGGCTACTACCGCCACGGGAACCGCATCGCACCCGATGCCTACGCCGTCGAGGACGAAGTCTACATCGAGCAGCTCTGGAGCCCCGCCGACTTCGAGAGGGCGGAGGGCATCTCGTTCTCGTGGGCGGGTCGAACCTACGAGACCGGACACCCGGCCGAGCTTGGAGACGTCCATTTCATTCGCATCGTGGACGGGATCGCGGCACCACCGTACATTGAAGTGGTGATCCTGCGCAGATCGTCCTGGCGGGAGCGGCTCCGGCGGGCACTGGCTAGCGAGGGACTCGAGATCCACGAGTCCGACGCCGTTGTCCGCGAGGTGGTGGCGTAACGCCGGCGCGCTCGCAGGTGTCAAGATAGGTAAGGAAGGTGCGGCGGGCGGGCCAACCGCCGTAAGGCCGGACGGAAACACCCACAGGAAGGAGAGTCGAAAGATGAAGCAGATGTACACCGGCCATGTCGGATCCGACCTGCATGCCCTGAGGATCGTGGCGATGGCCGCCCTCTTGGCCGGAGCGGGGTGCGTCTCCGCTCCTCAGGAAGAGGACGCCACCGCCATGGGCGGCCTCTCGACCGTGAACCTCGCCGGTTTCCTCACCCAGCAGATCGCCAACGATGTCGAGACGATCGAAAAAACGCTGCCGGTGGAACTGGATCTGGTCTGGCGCGTTCTGCCGGGCGTGTACCAGGAGCTCGGGATTCCGGTGGCTACGAGCAATCCCCAGAAGCATCAGCTGGGCAACCTCCAGTTCGAGGTTCAGCGGGTCAACGGAAAGCGCATGAACCACTTCATCGACTGCGGCACCAGCCGGACGGGACCGATGGCCAACGCCTACCAGGTCACGCTGACCGTGATGACGACGCTCGAAGCCGTGGAGGAAACCGGCGGTACCAAGATGTCCAGCATCGTCGACGGGACCGCCGTGAACCGGAGCACCGCCGGATACCCCGTTCCGTGCACGAGCCGGGAAACCCTGGAAGAGCTGATCGCCGACAAGGTGGCGGAGGTGCTGGGGGTCTCCGGATCCTGAGCCCCCCGTCCGGCAGGCCACCTTGCCGGACGGAACTTAGAGCGAAGCCGGGCGTATGAAACCGAAGCGGCCCTTGCCGACAAGGGTCTCGTAGGAGTACGTTGTGTCCTGACACTCGTCCAATTGTTGCTGCGATCCGCCGCAGGAAGGAGCTGGTTCCGATGGCCAAGGATTATCGTTCAATCTCATTCACGGTCGTCTGCGCCCTCCTCCTGATGAGCGGTTGCGACTGGCTGCGGCCCGGTGGTCCTCCGGACGAGGCGCTGATAGAGATTTCGAGTGCGGACGCGGAAAAGGCGACGTTCGTCCTATCCCAGAGGTTTGAATGGGTCGAGGACTCCGACTGCGCCGGGGAACCGGGGTGTGGCACCTCCGTCAGCATCGTCTCGGCGGACACGAGCATCGTCGACCTCCCCTACAGCGTGACCGTCAAGTTCACGTCGACCCAGCAGCTGATGGTCGAGACCTATCCGGTCGGCCAGGACACGGCGAGGATCGGCATGCGCGTCCTCATCGACGGCACCGAGAAGTACAACGCCTTCAAGCTGCTCGGTCCTCCTGAAGGCGACGATCCCCGCGAGACCATGTTCTACGTGTACCAGTTCGGCGGCAGACCGCTCAATCCCGGTGTCGTCGGGGAGGGATAGAAAAGGCCCTCGGGCCGCGCTCCACCGGCCGGGAACCTGTGTCCGCGCTCGGTTTCCGTTTACCTCCTTCACCTCCCGGGTCTACCCCTCACCGCGCCCGGATCACGAGGGCGATCTCGTTCCGTAGCCTGTAGAACCTTCCCGCCGCATAAGGGTCGTGGTCCTATAAAGGGGGGGCTGCTGTCCGTGGAACGCGCTTACCTCCAAGTGCGTCCCGCGGGCCGAAGTCCGAAGTGGCCCTTCTCGAAATGAGCCAGCGTGTCGGTCGCGGGCGGTGCGCTCCGTCCATCGCCCAGCTCCATAACGAAGGCGGGGCCCGGGGCGATTTTCAATAGTCCCCCGCCCCGCCACCGTCTCTCCCTGAATGCGCTGGCCGCTACGGAACCACCCCGTCCGGCTCTGCGCCAGGGCGCTCTACGTACTAGGCCACCGGCTCACACCGTATCGTCCGCTCGTTTTCGATCTCGGGGTTGAGCTGCGCTTCCCGAGAACTGCCCGGGAACTTGGTCGGCCGGCCGGCACCTGGCCGAACCGGGTCCTCGAACCCGTCGAAAAGATCAAGCGTCAGGTCGTAACGATAGAGATCGACCGCTCGGTATCCCTCCATGAAGAGCTCCGCAAAGCGCTCATTCAGGAGGAACTCCATCATGTCTTCCTCGTTGGTCGGAACATCGATCGGCCTGAGGTCCACACGGCTCCTCAGCTTGTTCAGGATCGCGGTCGCCCCGGCATAGTCGCCGGACTTCACCTTCGCCTCGGCCTCGATCAACCGCGCGTGGTCGGAGTGCAGCATCGGGATGGGGTCATCCCTGAGCTCATACTTCATCTGGCTGTAGTGCGGTGTCTCACCGTCGTACCCGAGGGAGAACGGCCTCTTGAGGGCCGGCATGCGCATGTCGTATTCAGCCACATCCACCGGATCCATCAGGTCCTTGATGTAGGTCGAACTGTAACCCTCTTCGATCCGGTCCCACAGCCACGGCATCAGTCCAGCGTTCCTGGCGTAGTTGGTCGAATAGACCACGACCGCGTTGTTCTGCAGCCAGGTCGAGGTGGTGTGAAGCGCATCGTAGCTGAAACCATCGGGGACCGCCGCCGCCTCAGCCGCCGCCGCATCGTAGTCCTCCATGAGCATGAGCATCAGGGCCCGTCCCGTCCGTGCCGCGTTCATGTAATCGGGCCTCTTCTCGAGCACCTCCGGATCCACGTTCGGCACCAACTCCATGACCCTCGAGAAGGTCTCCGCCGCCTTGTGGTAGATCTGGATGTCGGCTGCCATCGGGGATGGCGACTTTTCGAGTGGGCCTTCGCAGGAGAACAGTCCCAGGTACATGTCGAGCAGAGCGTCACCCAGCAGCACCTGAACGCTTCTCACATCGCTGTTGACCTCGGCCTCGGTGAGAAGAACCCTTTTGAGCCTGTCCCAGGATTCCCTCGCAAACCACCGGTGCGCCGTCATTCCGTCCGGGAAGTTCCGCTTGAACGAACTGTAGACGAAATTCTCCTGAGAGGTCGGATAGGTGCCGTAGTGGCTACGGCCCTCGTCGACGATGCCGAAGGTGGTCGTGTACCACCCGGTCGACATGTACACGTCCGAGAGGAGCGACTGCCAGAGCACGTACCAGTCGACGTAGTCCTGTCCGGAGCCCTCGACGGTGTTCGCAACCGCGTCCAGGGCGTCGTCGAGATCCTCGTTGTCGTAGCGGCCCGGGTCGCGCACGGTGAGAATGTCGCAGGCACTGAGAGCCACCACGATCGGCAGCGCGCTCAGCACGCCCGCTTTCCGTATCCTATTCATTTTTCTTCTCTTCCTTTCTTGAAGAAATCGGAGTTTCGGTTTCCTGGGTCGCCACCTCAGAACCGTGTCCTGACCGACAGAAGGAACCTTCTCGGTTGTGGAACGCCCAGGAAGTCGACCGTCGAGCCGCTCCCGTCGTCATCGGCTAGGTACTTGTTGTTCGGGTCCTGACAGTTGCAGTCGTCCCACCAGTGCAGGTTGTATCCCGAAAGCGTGATGGTCGTACGCTCCAATCCCAGCGATCCGGCGATCGCCTGCGGGACGGTGTATACGATCGAGAGATCCTGGAGACGGATGTGGTCCCGCTTGTCGACCTCGCGTATGGAGTGCGCATCCCAGACCGAGTCGGACTTGAAGGTGGAGTTCCCTTCCTCGTCGAAGTGCTTCAGGATCTCGTCGTAGCCCTGCGTGATCCGCACGCCGTACCAGCGATCCCAGTTCCACGTCGACGCGCCCACTTCACCCCTGAACTGGAAGGACACCCTCAGGTCGTTCCCGATCTGGAAGCTGTTGAAGATCGAGCCCATGTGACGGGGCTGGGCCAGGCCGACGAAGAACGGGTGGGGGGTCCACTGGTGCCGGTTCTCGTTGCGGTCGTAGCTGTACAGATCGTAGTAGTAGATGTTGTCGAGGGGCTCCCCTTCCCACCAGCCGCCGAGCCGCTTGGCGTAGCGCCAACCGACGTGCTCCCAGAACCCGTCGTCCTTCTGGCGGTAGAGGGGCATCGAATCGTCCTGGGCCTGCGGGCCGAAGCTGATGATTCGGTTCCGGTTCCACTCGTAGGCGAGGTTCATGTTCCAGCGGAAGGACGGCAGGTCGACCAACGACGCCGAAAGAGCCGTTTCGATTCCACGGTTCATGAACTGGCAACAGTTCTCGATCCTTCTCGAGACCCCTTTGCTGGCGGGCACGGCGCTCGGATACAGGCCGTTGACGACATGCGCATCGTAGTAGGTCAGCTCGAGCCCCATCCTGTTGCTGAAGAGACCGATATCGAGACCGGTCTCGAATTCCCGCTTGTTCTCCGGCCCGAGATCTTCGTTGCCGGGCGCCGAGATACGGACGCCGGACTCGTCGCCCAGGACCGTGGTGGGCACGTAGGACTGGAGCTTGTCGAACGGACCGGGGGCCTTGCCGGCCCAGCCGTAGGCTGCCCGGAACTTGAGGTTGGAGAACCCGGGGGGCAGGAACGCCTGGGGCAGGTTGTAGGCGACGTCCGCCTTCGGGTAGGTCTGCAACCCGTAGTTCTCGCCGAAGGCCGAGTTTCCGTCCGCCCGCACGGCCATCGTCAGGAAGAGGTCGTCGGTGAGGTCGAAGCGGTTCTGCATGAAGAACCCGACGTTGATCAGTTCCTCGAAATCCTCGTCGCCGAAGGTCTGCGCGGCGGCCTCGATCGACTCCATTCCCGGTGCGGCGAAGCGCTTCCCGGTCGCCATCGACATTGACGCGACATCCCAGTAGCCCTGCCCGCCCGCCGAGATGCTCCCCGTCAGGAAGTTCACGCCGAAGAGCTTGTCGTAGTCGAATGTCGTCAGGTAGTCGGTCGTGAACTTCCGTGACCGGCGATACCCGAGGTTCCTTTCGCCCACCTGGCCGAGGTAGGTGTAGAATTTGCCGTACGGAAGGTGCCGGCTCTTCTGATCGGTCACCGCGTCGAGCCCGAAGGTCACCTGGTGCGTGAAGTTCGGGATCGGCGTGTAGTTGAACTGGAGACGGCCGGTCCAGCGGTCGGTGTCCGAGAACGTCTTGATCTCCTTGGCGCTCTCGACGCCCACACCGCCTATCCCGCCGCCGTACGGCCAATCCTCACTCGCGTTCTTCGGGTTGCTCAGCAACGCGTTGGTGTACACGCCGAGCCAGTTGTTGCCGGCCTGAACCACCCAGATCCTGTTACGGACGAACCCGGAGGTCACACCCACGAACAGCTTGTCGGCCGCGGTCCAGTTGAGGTTGACGCGGATGTTGCCGCGGGTCTGGTCGTTGGGCTTGACCGATCCCTCCTCGTAGGTCAGGCCGCTGGACACGAAATAGGTCACGTCTTCGCCGCCGCCGGAGACCGTGAGGTCGTAGCTGTTGATGAGACCGTTCTCGATCAGCGTCTCGTTGGGATCCCAGGCCGGGAAGGTCAGATTGCCGTCCTTGTCCTTTTCCCCGAAGTTCGGGCGCAGCGTGGTCGGGAGGTTGGCGCGGAGGCGGTGCCGCCCCAGGCTGGTGTTGAGGGTGAAGGTGGACGGGGTGTTGCTGCGGCCGCGCTTGGTGAACACCTGGACCACACCGCCGGACGCCTCGGCGCCGAACAGCGTCGCCGCCGCCGGTCCCTTGAGCACCTCGATGCGATCGATCTCCTCGGGATTGAGGTCGGAAAGACGGTCCTCGCCCGCTCCCCCGGAGAAGAAGCAGCAGGTGACGCCCCGCATCCAGCCCCAGTCCTCCTTGTTGGCGTCGACCCGGACGCCGTCGATGTACACCACCGGACGCTGGGCGGTGAAGCCGAACGAGTCGGTTCCGCGAATGCGAAGTTCGCGGCCCGATCCGACGCCACCGCTCGTCCCCATGGACTTGACGCCGGGCACGCGCCCCTCCAGCACCTGGGTGATGCCGGCGACCGGAATGGCCTTCTTCAGCTCCTCGACATCGACTGAGGGGAGCGAGACACCGAGCTTCTTGCGCTCGACGCCCTGAGCCCCGTAACCCACGAGCTCATCGAGGCCGACCGCGTCGATCTGGAGCTTGAAGTCGATCACCTGGGTGCTCCCGGGCGTGACGGTGACCTGCTTTTCCTGCACCCCGTACCCGAGTATCTGCACCCTCACGGTGTACACACCCACGGGAACGCCCTGGAGGACGTAGCGCCCCTCGGTGTTGGTCAGTTGGCCCTTCGTGGTCCCCATGAGGTCCACGACGGCTTCGACAAGGGCCGAACCGTTGGTGGCATCCGTGACCTCTCCGGTCACGGTGCCGGTTTGGGCGGCGAGATTCGAGACTCCAAACACGCCGAGCGCGAGAGCCGTAATCACACCGCTGAGGCAGTAGCGATTGGACATTGGGACAACTCCTTTCCATAGGGTTAACAGTGTCCTCGCTGACGGCGGCCGCCTCCTGCAGGCGGCACTGCCGACAGGTACATAGTACGGACCTTGCTCGCAGGACGCAAATCGGACCTTCCCCGGAGAGCCCGGGTGTGAAGCCGGCGCAAGGGGTCCCGCCGCGGGAACTCGGGCCTCCGGTACCCTCGGCGCCGTCCCGAATCCCGGCCTTCACCGGTCCCGCCTTTAGCTGCCGATGCCCGGGCGACCGGACGGTAGCAGGTCGCTAAGTGACTGCCATAACACACTTTACGTCCTGGATTAGGATGAGAATCACCCCTTCGTGCACCCCGTGGCGGGTGGCCGCGCACCCCCAACGGCGGTATCCATTCCCAATCGTATTCCGCAATCGCAACCGCTGAAGAAGGCTCAAGAACGATGACCCGAACCGTGTCGGTACCCGTTTCGACCGCGGCCCTGGCCGTGGTTTGCTCCCCCGTTGCCGCCCAGCCGGACCTCCGACGCACGGCGCTGCATGACTATCGAGTGGTCACGGTGGCCGACGGGCTGGTGGTCCCGTGGTCGATCGCCTTCCTTCCGGGCGGGGACATTCTGGTGACCGAGCGGGCGGGAAGACTGCGCATCATTCGCGACGGCGAACTCCTTCCCGACCCCGTCCCCGGCATTCCCGCGGTGGTGGCCCGCGGTCAGGGCGGGCTGATGGATGTTGTTCCCCACCCGGACTTTGGGTCCAACCGGATGATCTACCTCAGCTACTCGAAGCCCGGGGAGGACCTCGGCCGGATGGGCACGACGGCGGTGATCCGGGGAACCCTCGAAGACGATCGTTTCACCCCGGTCGACGAAGTCTTCGAGGCCGTGTCCCGCGGCAACAGCCACTACGGCTGCAGGCTGGCCTTCGACGCCGGCGGCTACCTCTTCATCTCGGTGGGCGACCGTCAGATCCCTCCCCGGGGAGACCTCGCCGCCCACCCGGCCCAGGACCTTTCCAATCACCACGGGGTGATCGTGCGGCTTCACGACGACGGGCGGGTGCCCGCGGACAATCCCTTCGTGGGGCGGGAAGGTGCTCGGCCCGAAATCTGGAGCTACGGCCACCGCAATCCGCAGGGACTGGCGGTTCACCCCGGGACCGGGGCGGTGTGGCTGACCGAGCACGGGCCGCGCGGCGGCGACGAGGTCAATGTCTCCACCCCCGGCGCCAACTACGGCTGGCCGGTGATCGGCTACGGCGTGAACTACCGGGGAGGGACGGCGATTCACGCATCGACGCACGCCGAGGGGATGGAGCAGCCCCTGCACTTCTGGGTACCCTCCATCGGTGTGTCCGGCCTGACCTTCTACTCCGGTGACAGGTTCCCCCGGTGGCGGGGCAGCCTCTTCGCGGGAGGACTTTCGGGCCGGCGTGTCGACCGGCTCACGCTGGAGAACGGGCGGGTCGTCGCCCGCGAGACGATCTTCCAGGGCATGGGCCGGGTGCGGGACGTGCGCGAGGGGCCCGACGGCTACCTCTACGTGGCCCTTGAAGCCCGCGGTGGCGGGAAGACGCCGATCGTGCGCCTGGAGCCGGTCGGGTAGGAGTCGGGGGAGCGCCTCGGGAACGGCGGGCGAATGGGGCGGGGTGCGCGCCCATGGGTGGGACTGCAAGACGAGGCTCCCCGGCCCCGGGCCGGCACGAAGCCGGGCCGGGGCCGGGAGAGGAATCCGCCGGTCTGAGACCGGCTACCAGGAATAGCCCAGCCGGGTGTAGAAGTAGGCGCCGTTGAAGCCGAAGGGCGTAAACTGGCCGTAGCGGTTGCCGACACCGGCGGCCGCGCCGGGATACTCCTCCGGATAGGTGTTGAGCACGTTCTGCCCGCCCACCGTCAGGGTCCAGCGGTCGGCGACGGTCTGGGCCGCCTCGAGGTCGAAGAGGATTCTGGGTGGGTAGTCGATGAGAGTCTTGTCATCGGGCGGCTTGTAGTAGGGCTGCTCACCGTCGTAGTACCCGCCCCAGAAGCTGGCGCGCGCCATGAGGCGGGTGCCCCACGGGAAGTAGTGGTTCGCCGTGAAGTTGCCGCGGACGTTGGGAAGCCCCTCCTGCAGGATCCGGATGCGGGTCGAGTCCAGCGTCTCCTCGTTGAACTCGGTGACCTCAGTCATCGTGAAGTTCCACGCGCTGGTCAGCGAGGTCGAGCCGTGGGGATTGTCGATCTGGTAGGTCCACACCAGGTCGATCCCGGCCGTGCGCGTCGAGAAGTCGTTGATGAAGAAACGGAAGCGTTTCAGGACCCCGCCGGGACGGATGATCTCCTCTCTCAGTAGACGTTCGATGTCCTCGGCGCTGAGCGTGAAGTTCCTGCTGGTCGTCAGTCGATCGTTGACATCGATCAGGAAAGCGTCCGCCGAGAAACTCGATCTGCGGCCCGTGTACACCAGCCCCATCGCGACATTGACCGACCTTTCGGGCGTCAGGGCCAGACCGCCGTATTCGAGCGCCAGCAGCGAGGTCGAAGGAATCGTGCCGTTGTTGGTCAGATCCATGATCTCCGGGTCGTATATCGTCGAGATGTTGAAGGCGTTCTGCTGGCCAGGGGTGGGAGCCCGGAAGCCGGCGCTCACGCTGGCCCGGAGACCGACATCGTCGGAAATGCCGACCCGGCCGGCGAACTTGCCGTTGGCCGTAAACCCGAAGTCGGAGAAATACTCGACACGCTGCGCGAAACCCAGGGTCCAGCCGGCTTCGGGATCATCGATCTCGATATCGCCGTAGGCCGCGAGGTTGCCCCGGTTCCACACGCCCTGCGTCAGAGGCCCGAAGCCGGTGAAGCCGTTGGAGCCCGGGGTGAACCCCTGCTCGGCAAGAGGTCCTTCCGTCCACGACTCCCTGTCCCCCTGGACGATCTCGAAGCGCTCGTTCCGGAACTCGGCGCCGCCCGCCACGTTGACCCGGTCCTCGAGCCGGTAGGTGAGATCCAGGTTCAGGTTTATCTCCTGCTGGTCGTAGACGCCCGGATTGAACCAGGGGGTGCAGTCCTGTTCCGGAACGACGAACGACAGATCCCTGTTCTCGCCGGCGCACGGCTGGTCCGCCCCCAGGGAAGCGTTGACCGTGTTGTACATGTAGAAGTCCATGTTGGACTTGCCCCACGACGCGCTGACGTCCCAGGCCAGCTTCTCGCCGGCGCCCTTCAACCCCGTCACCAGGGATGCGTCGAGCACGTACGCGCCGAACTGCGGGGTGAACCCTCCGGGGAAGAGCTTCTGGAAGGTGAAGCAGTTGGGGTCGGTGAGAACCTGGTTCCAGTTGGCCCGGTTGTCCGCGTCGGGAGAAACCACCCCCCCGACGATCCGGACTTCGGGGCAACCGGCCGAGCCGTCGATCTCCCCGTCGCGCGCGTCGATCATGTCGCCGACCAGCAGAATCGGGTCGCCCCTGGCGTTCGAAGTCCCGAAGACGCCGCTCCGCGTGTTCGGGTTGCGGAAGTAGAAGCCGCCTTCGACCTGCTTGCTCACGAAGCCGCCGTGCGAATACAGCTGCCTGTCGCCACCGAGCAGGTATCCCATGTTCGCCCACAGCTTGATGTCGTCGGACACCTGGGGGGAGCCCCAGATCTGCGCCGGCTCGCGAACATGCTCGTTGCCCGCCCTCTTCAGCGCGAGGGCGTCGTTACGCTGCGTGCTGCGGTCGGTGTTGTTGGCGTTGCCGTACTCCCCGGTCAGGTTCAGGAAGCCGGTCTCGCCGAGCGGCAACCCGATATTCCCCGACACCGTGTACATTTCGCCGTCGCCCGGTACCTGGCCACCCTGAAAGCGCACGCTGGTGACGTCTTCGGCGAGGAGGTGCCCTCCTGTCTTGACCTCGATCGACCCGCCGGAGCGGTCGTTCTTGAGCACGAAGTTCATGACGCCCGCGATCGCGTCGGAGCCGTACTGGGCGGAGGCCCCGTCGCGGAGCACCTCGGCCTGCTCGAGGGCCATCCCGGGAATGAGGGCGATGTCGGGTCCCTGGGAGCCGTCCGCGAGCCCGTTGCCGTACCAGGTGATGACCGCGGTGCGGTGGCGCCGCTTACCGTTCACCAGCACGAGAGTGTGGTCGGGCGCGAGGCCGCGCAGGTTCGCGGGCCGCGCGAAGGTGGCCGCGTCGCTGATCGGCTGGATGTTCACGTTGAACGACGGCACCACGTTGCGGATCATGTTGGCGAAGTCGGTGTCGCCCTGGTTGACGATCTCCGGGGTCCGGATCACGTCGACCGGAACCGGCGATTCGGTCACCGTTCTGGGCTTGGCCCGGCTCCCCACCGCGACCAGTCCCCCCAGCTCGAGAGCCCCCACGGAGAGATCGACGTCCAGCCCGGTGGTCTGTCCGTTCGTGATGACGACCTCGAGCCACACGGTCTGGTAGCCGATCAGCTCGATCTCCAGCTCGTGCGTCCCGGCCGGGATGTCCGGGATGGTGTACGAGCCATCCCCGAGGGTGGTGGCAGACAGGTTCAGCTCTTTCACCACGACCCGTGCGCCGGCGATCGGATCGCCGGTGTCCGTAGCCGTCACGGTGCCCTGAAGCGTTCCCTGGGCCACTGCAACCCCGGGCTGGGCGAGCGCGGCCAGCATCCCGATCAGTAACAGTTTCAGTCTCATGGTCTAGATCCATCCCTTTCTGCGGAATCCGCGTAAGGTGTCACAAGAGCGGCCCATGTCCTCGGGCAGCACTAAGGATAGCCGGTTCCAGTCCGGCATGGGCGGAAAGTCCCGCCCCACGAGAAACCCGCCTCGGCCATGCGGCCGCGGTAGCTGGCAAGCTCCCCGTTTATCCGGTGCATCAGGAAGTTCGTCTGCGTGGGCATGTACTCCAGCCCCCGCACCCACGGCGACTCCCGCGACCGCACCGGTTCTGATGAAGTCACGTCTTCGCATCCGCGGAACCCGGTTCATGCGGTGGCTCTCCCGTGGCCGGAAAACGAAGGGACGATCATGGAACAATGATAACCCCATGGCCAACTGACGGTTACCGCCTGCCGAACCCGGCTGCGCCTCACACTCCGAACCGATATCCGGTGTGGACCCGGACCGGACCGGGGGCCGTCTCCTCCGTGCCGTGGCTACGCTTGCGGAATGCATCCTCCAAGATATTGTCCGCATCCCGATTGCGCACGGGATCGGGGGTGGCGGCGCACGCGGGTCCCGCGGCTCCCGCCCATCGGTCGGAGCCCCGACCACGGCGGCGTCACCCCGTTCATTAGCAGGCGAATCACCCGGCCGGGGGTGCTCTCGCCTACCGTCCGCCGGGACGGGGACTTCCGGGAAGCCCGGAACGTACTCCTCCGTCCGCGGGCACCACCGGATCCTCCCCCGGGTTCACGAAGCGGTTCATTTCGATGCGGTACTGCCGGTCGTGCAGCTCCCTGTAGCGCCCCGCCGCCTCCATCAGCTCCTCGTGGGTACCCCGTTCCACCACGTTCCCGTCTTCGATGACGAGGATCTGGTCGGCGCTGCGGATCGTCGAGAGCCGATGGGCGATGACGAAGGTGGTGCGGCCGCGCCGCAGCGCGCGCAGGCCCTCCTGAATCTGGGCTTCGCTCTCGGAGTCGAGGCTCGAGGTGGCTTCGTCCAGTACCAGGATTCTGGGATCGGCCAGGATCGCCCGTGCGATCGCCAGCCGCTGGCGCTGGCCACCGGACACCCTGACGCCGCGCTCGCCGATGACCGTGTCGTAGCCGTCGGGGAACGTCGTGATGAATTCGTGGCAGTGCGCGAGCTTCGCTGCCCGCACGACGTCCTCCTCCTTCGCGCGCGCGCGCCCATATCTGATATTGTAGGCGATGGTGTCGTCGAAGAGGAAGTTGTCCTGGAGCACGACACCCACATGGCGCCGGTAGTCGGCCACGCGGACCCGGGCCAGATCGCGGCCGTCCACCAGCACGCGTCCCGAATCGGGGCGGTTGAAGGAGAGAACGAGGCTGGCCAGGGTGCTCTTGCCCGAGCCGGACGACCCAACCAGGGCCGTCGTGGACCCCGGCGGCGCGTCGAGCGACACGCCCCGCAGGACGGGAACCTCGTTCTCATAGGCGAAGGCGACGTTCTCGAAGGTGATGCGGCCCTCGACCTGCGGGAGCCGCTCCTTCCCCCCGTCGCCATCCGCCTCGGTCGCCATCGAGCGCAGCTCCCGAATGCGGTCGAGCCCGGCGAAGGCGTCGGCGATCTGCGTGCCGATGCTCGCCATCTGAACCAGCGGGCCGACCATCATGCCGGTCAGAATGAGGTACATCACGAAGTCGCCCACGGTCATGTCGCCGCCGATGAGCGCTCCGCCCCCCACCACTATCATCACCGCGCTGATGACCCCGATCACGACCGAAGAGAACGAAGTCACCCCCGTCACCGCCCTGGCCACGTTGCGCAGGAGCCGGTGCGCTCCTCTCGCGAAGACCAGGTCCTCCTTTCGTTCGGCGGTGTACGCCTTGACGATGCGCACCCCCGCGAAGCTCTCGCCCAGCCGTCCCGTCACTTCGGCGTTGATGCGGCCACGCTCGCGGAAGAGTGGCCTCAGGCGCCGGAAGGCGAAGGCCATCGCTCCCCCGAACAGGAGCAGCGCCGCCGTTGTGAAGACGGTCAGCCGCCAGTTGAGGTAGAGCAGGATCGCGAAGCAGGTCGCCGACGTGACCACGCCTCCGGCGAGCTGCACGAGACCGGTCCCCACCAGGTTCCTTATCCCTTCGGCGTCGGTCATGACGCGCGAGATCAGCACGCCGGACCTGGTGGAGTCGAAGTAGCCCACCGGCAGCCGGGCCACGTGGGCCTGGACCGTCTTGCGCATCTCGGTGATCGCCCGCTGGGCCGTGACACCGAGGATCTGCGACAGGGCGAACGAGCCCGCCCCCTGGATCAGCGCGGCCACCCCGACGACGACGGCCAGCGGCACCAGGAGATCCACTCGTCCCCCCGTCACGACATCGTCGATCAGGAACTTCGACGACGCCGGCGGAACCAGCCCCGCCAGCCTGCCGACGACCATGACGACCAGGCCGAAGGCCACCCGGCGGCGATAGCGCCAGACGATCTCGCGGGCCTCCCTCCAGACCCGGGAAAGCTCCGGTTTTTTCCTGTCCGCCACGGCCCGGTCGCCCTTTTCGCAGGTCGGGTTGGATGCGGCAACTGCTCAGCTGCCGGAGACGGACGACAACGGTAGCCCCGGGGGAGCGGGCGGCCAAGTGCGTTACCAGGGACACTTGGCGGGGCCGGGTTCCTCCCTTGCCTGGGTGCCCTGCAATTCCCGCCGAAAGTCGCCCGCCAGGAGAGACGTGTCCACCTCGCGGACGCCGCCTTCGCCCACCAGCTCTCGCAGACGGACCGCATTCGCGGCCGCGCGCTCGTGGCCGGGGTCGAGGGCGGCTGCCTCGTTGAAGCTCTCTAGGGCCGCCACCGGGTATCCCGCACCCTCCAGGGCGACGCCCAGATTGGCGCGGAACCGCGCGCTTGCGCTGTCGAGTTCGGCCGCCAGGGCCAGCGGGCCGACCGCCTCGACGTGCCGGCCGCGCAGGATGAGCAGGTATCCCATGTTGTTGAGCGACCAGCGATCATCGGGGTCGATCCGGAGCGCCTCTTCGTACATCGCGAGCGCCGCCGCCCGGTCCCCGTCCTCGGCGAGCGCCCGGGCCAGGGTCCGCTTCGCCGCGGCCGAGGCCGGGTCGAGGTTCACCGCATGGGTCAGGTGTTCCTTCGCATCCCGCGGGCGCCCGAGTTCGATGAGGGCGCGGGCGAGGTTCACGCGGCCCTTGACATGGTCGGGCG
Source organism: Gemmatimonadota bacterium (assembly GCA_028874985.1). GTDB lineage: Bacteria > Gemmatimonadota > Gemmatimonadetes > Longimicrobiales > Gaopeijiaceae > Bin94. The sequence goes on from JAPPGI010000218.1 coordinate 23,706, forward strand.
CGTGTGAGATCCACGCCCGCAGATGTTCCTCCGCCGCAGCCGGTTCGCCGGCCTGCCAGGCCGAGATCCCGAGGTCGTATCTTTCCTGGGGGGTCACCCCGTCCTGACCCGTAGCCGGCGCCGCGGATTCGTCCGTGACCGGTCCCCGGACCCCACCGGTGTCCGCCCGAGGGGGCTCGTCGTGCCGGACCGGCGGCGGCCGTCCGTCCGCAAGCGGCGCTCCCGGCTCCTGCGCCGGGAGCAGTGCAACCCCGCCGAACGCGACTCTCCCGACTTCACCATCGGGCCCCTCCCTTCCGCACGACACGACGCCCCCGAAGAACGCCAGCGCCATCCCCACGGCAGCCCACCTCAGCATTGCTTCCGAACGATCGTTTCCCGCTCTCCTGTTCTCCATCCTTGGCCTCCCGAGCCGGGCCCCGCCCACGAGACGGATCCGTTTCCGTGGTCGCGGTCGCAAGGCCGTTTTCACTTGAGTGCCAGCAGGGGCAAAGGACGGGCCAGCAGGGAGCTACTTATGTACCGGATCGCTAAATCGTTGCAGCAATGTTACTTGCAAAGATGCGACCAAGCGCGGGCACCGGGCTCGCAGTTCGGGACCCGTGTCCCGTTGGACACCGCTTTCCGGTCGATCCGGTGGTCGGCGGGCCACCGGTGGGGCCGGACGGAAACCTCGGGGGACCGCTCTTGCCGCGCCCGGGCGCAATCAGCCCTCCGGACGACGGATCGCCAGACGGTTCATGATCTTCAGAAGGCTGGAGTGGTCGGCCAGGCCGAGTTCCCGGGCCGTCTTCCCGATCTTCCAGCCATTGGCCTCCAGCGCCCGGCGCACGATGCGGGTCTCGGCGGCCAGCTTCTGCTCGCGGAACGTCCCGCCGACGCCCCCCCCGGGCGCGGCCGGCTCCGCGGCGCCACCGCCGCCCCGCCCCGGATCGGGCGGCACGTGCGCGGCATCGAGCGCGGGCCCCTCCGACGCGATGATCATGCGCTCGATGGTGTTGCGCAGCTCCCTCACGTTGTTCCGTTCCCAGCGACGCGCCCGGAGCACGGCCAGCGCCTCGTTCGACACCGGCCTGGGCGACCAGCCGAGCCGGGCCGGCAGGGTCGCCGCGAAGTGCCCGGCCAGGAGGGGAATGTCGTCGGGCCGCTCCCGCAGAGGGGGAACCTGCAGTACGTGCACGTTGAGCCGGTAGAGCAGGTCCTGCCGGAAAGACCCCCGCTCCACCTCCGCGTCGAGATCGCGGTGCGTGGCGGCGACGACCCGCGCACCCACCACGATCGGGTCCTCACCTCCCAGGCGCGTCACCTCGCCGCCCTCCAGGACGCGCAGCAGCCGGGCCTGAACACCACCGGGCAACTCGCCGATCTCGTCCAGGAACAGGGTCCCGGCGGAGGCCCTTTCAAAGGCGCCGCGCCGTGCCTTGACGGCCCCCGTGAAGGCGCCCCGGGTGTGGCCGAAGAGATCGCTGTCGACCAGGCCCTCGGAGATGCCGCCGCAGTTGACGGCCACGAACGCCTCGTCGCGCCGCGGACTCAGGCGATGCAGTTCCCCGGCCACAAGTTCCTTGCCGGTGCCGCTCTCGCCCAGCACCAGCACGGGACTCGGAATGCGTGCCAGGCGCGCGATGGCGCTGCGCAGACGCATCATGGCCTCGCTCTCGCCGATCAGGGGCGAGATCGGCGCGGCACGCTCCTCCAGTTCGTCCACGCGTGCCCGCAGATCGGACTGCCGGAGCGCCAGGCGCACCTCGTGCACCACCCGTTCCATCGGTTCGGCCTTGTCGATGAAGCCGAAGGCCCCGAGGCGGACCGCCTCCACGCAGCGGTCGAAGGTGCCGGTTCCGGTGTAGACGATGACCGGGACGTCGATCTGCTGGTGCTCCATGGCCCGGAGAACGTCGAACCCGTCGAGGCCGGGCATCTCGAGGTCCAGGATCATGCAGTCCACGACGTCGCGGGTGAGAATGTCCAGCGCTTCCGCTCCCCCGCCCGCCACCCGTGTCCGGAAGCGGCCCAGCCTCTCCAGGTCGTAGGCGTACTGCTCGGCCAGGGGACGCAGATCATCCACTATCAGCACCAGTCTTCGCATCACGACTCCCCGCGCGGCGTTTCCTGTTGCGGGCCGTCCGCGGGGACCGCCGCCCCGAGGGTCACATGTACCCGCGTCCCCCGTCCTTCGTCGCTCTCGAGTGCGATCCTCCCACCGACATCGGTGACCAGCCGGCGAGCGATCGCCAGACCCATGCCCGTGCCCTCCCGCCGGGTGGTGAAGAAGGGTTCGAAGACCCGGGCGCGCAATTCGGCGGCGATTCCCGGTCCGTCGTCGGCCACGGTCAGACGGTATGCGCGAGGTCCTTCCCCGGCGACCTCCGCAACGGCGACATCGATCCGCCCCCCCTCCCCCTCCACCGCCGCCACCGCGTTCGCGATCAGGTTCTCGACCACGCGCCTGAGCGACACCGCGTCCATCTCGACCCACGCCGGCGCCGCCGGCGGCGACGCGACCATGCGCACACGCGCCGGCAACGCCGCGTGCGACGCGACGACCGCCCGGGCGACCCCTCTCAGGTCCGCCCGCTCCCTGACGCCGTGCACCGCCACCGCCCCGTACTGCTCCGCCAGATCGCCCAGGTAGTCGAGGCTCTCGCCGAGCGTGCGCGAACGGGCCGCGAACGCCTCGGCCAGTACTCCGGGACCATCCCGGTGCGCCTCCCCCAGGTGGTCCAGCACGTTGCGTATCGGGACCAGTCCGTTGCGCACATCGTGGTTCACCTGGCGCGCCAGCTCCCCCACCGTCGCGCGCTTCTCGGCGTCGCGCACCTTCGCGAGTCCCTCGCGGATGCGGTTCAGCATGCCGTTCAGAAAGAAGGCGAGCCGGTCCAGCTCGCGTCCTCCGCCGCGCCCGAAGCGCGTGTCCAGCCGCCCCAGGTGCACGCGCCGCGCCGTCGCCGCCAACCTCTCCACCGGGTCCGAGAGGCGGCGGGCCAGGATTCTCCCGAGCAGGAGCGCCAGTACGGCCGAGACCGCCAGGGAGAGCAGCAGCGCCCGGTCCCAGGAGCGCACCATGGCCGCGAGCACCGGGTCCCGCCACGCGATGAACAGCTCGACCCGTGACGCAGCCCCCCCGTCCCCCCACCCCAGCCAGCGCACGACCGCGATTCGGCGCCGCCCCTCGATCTCCGCCGTGTCGGGAAGCGCGCCCTCCCCCCCGGCCACCACCCGCTCCCCCCCATCCACAACCCCTGGCGCACGGCCCAGCAGCCACACGTCACCCCCGGCCGACACGGCATCCAGCTCCGCCAGCCGGGTTCCCACGACAGCGACCGCTTCAACCCCTCCCACATCCACCCGCCGAGCCCTCAGCACGGCGACTTCATCGCCCCGCGGCAGCGCCACCACGCCCGCGACGGGCCCGTCTCCCTCGTCCGCCAGTGCGGCGAGAACGGGGTCGCGGCGCCCCGCGTCACCCGGGAAATGGCTGGCTGCCAGGATGGTGCCGGCGGCGTCCAGGACACAGGCGACGTCGACGCCGCCCGCGGCCGCGAACCGGGCCATCGCGTCGTGCAGCGCGGGCCCCGAACCCGTGCGCAGGGCCACCCTGACCTCGTTCTCCTCGGCAAGGAGACGCGCCAGGCCCTCCAGCCGGTCCCCCAGTTCCCGCATGTCTTCGCGCCAGGCGGCGGCTAGCGCGTCGCCACGTTCACCCATGCGCAGATCGTTGGCCTCGGTGAGCCTTCTCGCACCGACCGAGCGCACCAGCAGCCCCAGACAGAGGACCGGCACCCACGCCACCACCAGCGCGGCGATCACGAGCCGGGTCCGGAAGCTCACGCCCCCCGCCCCACTCCGGCTCCTATCGCAAAGGCCGCCGCCTCGCCCACCGGAAGCACGGCGGCGCCCCGCCGCGGGGGTACCTCGCGCCACCCGGCGAGCTCCCGGAGGACTTCGGCGTACAACGAACACGGATGCACCGGCCCGGCGCGCGCTCCCACCACCGCGGCCACGTCCGTCTCACTCCACCTGCCGCCGCCGTCGGCAACCGGCCGGACCGCCATCCGCCCTTCCGACCCCGCCAATTCCGCGACCACCGCCGCCAGCGGCCCTTCCCGCATCCCGCCCGAAACCACGCGTTCCGCGAGCTGGCGCGCCGCGTCGTCTCCATGGCGATAGCTCACGGTCGGGAGAAGGGTGACGGAGGACCCCGCGGTGGGACCCGCCCCGGCCGGCTCCCTCGCCGCCGCGGCGCCCGTATCCGCTTCCTCCGCCCCGTCCCCGCAAGCCATTTCGAGATCCCGCCAGCCCAGCGAGGGCAGACGCCTCGCCCCCGCCGCCCCCATCCCGACCCAGTCCCTGCCTACGTCGGCCGCCAGTGCGCCGACCTTCGCGGTATCGGCCCCGCGGGCAAACGCCACCACGTACAGCCGGTCGTAGGCGAGCAGCCGCACCGTCCTCCCCAGCGACCGGGCGTATTCGATCGACGCGTCGTGTCGCGACACGATCTCCGCTTCGTTGGCGTCGATGGCGTCGCGCACGTCGCCGTCCCGCGGCAACGTGCCCGCTCCGGCCAACCTGGGGTCGGCGAAGAGGCGGGCCGGATCGGCGACCCGGTCCCCGAACTCCACCCGGATACTCCCCCCGGAGAGAACTACGATGCGCCGCACCCGGTGCCCGAGCCACGGCGGCTCGTCCAGCGGCGGCCACGAAGTCACGAGTTGCGCGCCCTTCGGCCCCGGCTTCTCCGGGGGAAAGACGAGGGTCACGGCCCCATCGGAGACCGTCCAACTCGCCCGGCCGGGCTGCAGCGTGCCATCGCACCCTACGCTCAGCAGCGCCTGGACGAAGCCCGTACCGACATCGGAGTCCTCGCACGGCGGGAGCGCGGGCCCGGCCCCGGGTGGAGGCGATCCCCGTCCGCACGCCGACAGCCAGGAGAGGAGCGCGATCCGGATCCATGACTTCATGGAGGTACTGTAACGAAGTGCGGGACTCGCCGCTCCCGCCGAGCGCGCGGATTCATCGACGGACCGTTAGACTCCCACCCATGACGGACCACCGGAACGACCCCGATCCCGGGGGGGGCGAGAGCATCGCCCTGCCCGGTCCCTCCGTCGAGGCCGGCTGGCTGGCCGCCAATCTCCGGCGGGACGGCCTCGTCGTCCTCGACGGGTCCTGGTATCTGCCCGGCTCCGGCCGCGATCCGGCCCGCGAGTTCGCGGAGCGCCGGATCCCCGGCGCCCGCTTCTTCGACATCGACGCGTGCAGCGACCCCGGCTCCGAGCTGCCGCACGCCATCCCCCCACCCGGTCACTTTCGCCGGTGCGCCGAGGCGGCCGGCGTGTCGCACCGTTCAGCGGTGGTGGTCTACGACGGCTCCGGGGCGAATCTCAGCGCGGCGCGCGTCTGGTGGACCTTTCGCTATTTCGGGCACCGAAGCGTCGCCGTGCTGGACGGAGGTCTCGGGCACTGGGTTGCGTCGGGACATGCCACCGAGTCGGGAGCGCCCATGCGCACGCCGGAAGCCCCCGTCCCCTTCACCCCCCGGCCCCAGCCCCACCTGGTTCGCACCGCCGCGGATATCCTCGCGGCAATCGGCGAGGCGGACGTGCAGCTCGTGGACATGCGTGCGGCCGGACGCTTCGCGGGTACCGAGCCCGAACCGAGGGCGGGACTCCGGCGCGGCCATGTGCCTGGGAGCCGGAACGTCCCCTTCACGGAGCTCGTGGACCCGCGCACCGGACTGGCCATCGGCGACGGCGCCTTGGCGCGGCTGCTGGCGCGGGCAGGGGTGGATCCGGGCGGGGAGCTCGTGGGAACGTGCGGTTCGGGAACCAGCGCCTGCGCCTTCGCCTGGAGAATGGCGTGCGCGGGCCGTGGAGACGTCGCGATATACGACGGGTCCTGGTGCGAATGGGGATCCCGCGAGGACCTCCCGGCCGACACCGGACCGCCGGCCGCGGGCCGGCCGGCCGTTGTGGGTGCCGTCACTTTCCGCCAGCGGTTCTCCACGGGCCTGCCAGGCTGCTAGCAGGGAGCCGGATCCGGGGCCGCCTCCCCCGGATTCGCCGGCGGTGCCTCCGCCCGCGGCCCCGGCGCCGCGATGCATCCGGCGACTAACAGGGTTGCGGGGATCGCACGCACGTCCGGGTGTTCGCCTCCGGCTCACCCCGACCGCGCGGTCGCAGCGATCCAGTCCGCCACCGCGCGGACCCCCGTCATCACCCCCTCCCCCACCGTCGCCAGCACGTTTCCGGCCACGGTCTCGTCGAGCAGCCCCGTCCAGACGGCCAGCCCCATAAGGATACCCGCCGGAATGATGATCCTGATCGCGATGCGCATGAACTCCCTGAACACGACCCAGACCAGAGCCACCGCCAAGACCAGGAACACCAGTTCACCGATCAACGCGGGTGTAGCGAATTCGCTCATGAAATGCCTCCCATTCGACTTGAATCCACTACCGGCCTACGCAACCACGCCGGAAACGGTTTTCCCCGCCATCGGCCGAATGCCGTGGAGGGACTTCCAAGCGGCTGACAGGGGACGGGGCGGCCCCGAGTCGGAGCCACCCCGTCCGGAAACCGCCAGGCGCGTTGTCCGCGATTGCTAGGAAACGCGATCCTTCAGGCCCTTTGCGGCCTTGAAGGCGGGATATCTCTTGGCGTCGATCCGGATCGACTCGCCGGTTCGCGGGTTGCGTCCGGACCGCGCCGCACGCTCGCGCGTCTCGAAGGTCCCGAATCCACCGATCGCGACCTTTCCGCCCGCGCCGAGTTCGTCGGCGATGACACCATGCACTGGATCGAAGATCTTCTCCAGCACCTCTGCCGACCGGGCCTGGGTCAAGTCGGCTCTCGCCGCGAGCTTCCTGGCCATCTCGGACTTGTTCATGCAACTGCTCCTTGCTGGGTTGTGTCCCGAACTCGGCCCCCGAGCCGGGACTGGTGAGGCGGCGCGCACCGAGCACGCCCTGGTTGTGGTTCCTGTCTTTCCCTCAACCGCCTGTCGGTTCCGGTGTTCCCGGCCCCCGAATCCCCAACTTCCGTCAAGCGCGTTCGCAGTAATGTGTACCAGAACGTGCGCGAATGTAAAGGTGCGGGCAATGCCGCCCCGCGCCTGGCCCGGCAGCCCATGGCTGTCCGTGAACGAGCCCGCATCTTCACCGGGTTCACGGGGTGGGATCGATCCCGTAGGGAGTGCGCGTACTGCGCTGTGACCGGGTTTGTTCCCGTATCCGGATGTTCCTGCGAACGGTCTCCGGGGTCCGGTAGGGTTTTTCGTGGTCCAGGTGGACGCAGAGGGCACGGTAGCGGATCTGGTAGCCGCGCAGCCCCGCGTTCTCCATCCGGTCCCCGAATTCACGGTCCTGGCGGTAGTATCCCATGCGCTCGTCGAATCCGTTCACGGCCACGATATCGTCGCGCCAGCCCGAGGCGTTGTGCCCGTTCCAGTTCGCGCGGGTGACGGACACGCGGTCGGCCGCCGCCGCCGCGAAGGCGGGCACCCCGAGCTTTGCCGTGCGCCGCAGGTTGCGTCCCCCGTGTCGCCAGATCCAGGGGACCGAGAAGGCGCGGCCAGCCTCCACGTCGTCCCGGGTGATGGCGCGGCTCGCCTCCATCGGCAACCTCACGTAGCCTCCCGAAAGGAAGCGGCCCCTGCGCGCCAGCGTCGCGTGCGCCGCCAGGAAGTCGCTCCTGGGGATGCAGTCGCCGTCCGAAAACACCAGGTAGTCCGCCCTCGCCGCGACGATCGCCTTGTTGAGGATGCGGCACTTGCGAAAGCCGTCATCCCTCTGCCAGACGTGGCGAATCGGGATCCCTTCGCTTGCGTAGCGCGCGATCATCCGTGCGGTCTCGTCCGTCGATCCGTCGTCGGCGATCAGCAGCTCGAAGTCGCGGTGCGTCTGCGCGAGGTATCCCCAAAGGACCTTTTCGAGCCACTCGGGCGACTGGTAGGTACTCACGATGACCGAGAGGCGCATGGTCAACCCGGTCCGTTACCGCGGGCCCGGACAACCTCGCGGTACACGTCGAGGTTCCCCTCGACCATGGCGCCCACCGAGAAGCGTGCCTCGATCCGGGCTCGCGCACGCCGGCCCATGGCCCGAGCAGCCTCCCTGTCCTTCACTATCCGCGTGATCGCCGTAGCCAACGCACCCGCGTCGCCCGGTGGAAAGAGGACACCCGTCCTGCCGTCTTCGATGATCTCGGGGATACCGCCAACGCGTGCGCCAACGACCGGAATCCCCGCCGCGCCCGCCTGCAGCACCGCCACTCCCAGAGCTTCGCGAAACGACGGATGCACACAGAAGTCGAAGCTCCCGAGCCACCGGTGCAGGTCGTGCCGGAAGCCCGCGAAGCGAATCTGCCCGGCCACGCCGGCCGCCTCTGCAAGCGCCATCACGTTCTGCTCCAGCCGACCCCGACCGAAGAGCACGACGTTCGGTGTGAGACCGCGGCGCTTGAGGATCGCCAGCGCGTCGATCAGCACCCAGTGGCCCTTGATGGAGATCAGCTGCGCCACCATCGCCCCGGCCAGGACTCCCGTTTCGAGGTCGAACTCCCTGTCGCGTTCCGCAACGCTGAATGGTTCCTGCCAGTCCGAGGAATCCACCGCCGAATGCACCAGAGCGATCTTCTCGCCGGGAACTCCCTGCTCGACGAGAACGTCGCGCACGGCGGCCGAGACCGCAACGACCCGCCTGTAGAGCCCGTACTTCGCACCCACGAGCCACCCGACCTCCCGGCTTTCCACGCGACGCGTCAGGATCATCGGTGCGCGGCCCAGGTAGGCGGCAACCGCTCCGAAGGTGTCCGCTCCCCGTCGCGAATGGAGATGGACGAGTTCGACATCGGCCCGGCTGAAACGCCAGGCCAGCCGTGGCAGCGCCATCAGGTCACCTTCGCCCCGATACGGGAACTCCTCCACACGCAGCCACCGCTGCTTCGCGGCGCGCGCCACTTCCGACCCCTTCGGCGCCATGACCACCGATTGCACTCCCCTCTCCTGAAGCCCCTGGGCGAGGTACAGGACCTGCAGGGCCCCACCGTAGATGTGCCGGCTGGTTTCGAGGTGGATGACGCTCACGCGAGCTGCGCCTCCACCGCGGCGAGTACCCGTGCCACCGCGATGTCGGTCATGCAGTCGAGGCGTCCGTCGCAGACGAGCCTGCCCCGGCAAGGCGAACACGGGCGTCCGGAATGCAGGATCACGACCTCCGGGCCCGGCGGATCCAGGTACGGCGTGTGGGAGCCGAAGATCAGCACCGAGGGCCGGCCGTAGGCGTACGCCATGTGACTGAGACCCGTGTCGACGCCGACCAGAACACTGCATCGGGAGACGACGGCCGACGCTTCACCCAGCGTCGTTCCACCCACCAGGTCCACCAGTGGCGCGGTCGGTCCCGGCAACTCGGCCACGCGCCCCAGGATCCGGTTGGCGGCGGTTCGGTCGGCGGGTCCGCCCAACAGCACCACACCCAGCCCGGTGCATTCGCGGATCTGCTGGATCAGAACCGCCCAGCGGTCCTCCAGCCAGTGCTTGTGGAAGAGGGTCGTGAACGGGCACGCGACGACGAATCCCGCCCCCAACCCCTCCTTCCTCACGACTCTGTCGACCATCTTCACCTCGTCCGCACCCCTCGGGATTTCCATCTCGAAAGAGCCGGTGTCGAGCTTGAGTGCCTCGGCCAGGTGAATGTTGTCGGAGGCGATCCGGCGCGGGTCGCCTCCTCGTTCGACCACCTGGGTCATGAGCAGGCGCGACCCCTCGCGCGGCGACAGTCCGATCCGCACCGGAGCGCCCGACAGAAAGGCCAGAAGTCCGCTGCGCAACAGCCCCTGTGGGTCGATCGCCACATCGAAGCGGCGGTCGCGCAGTTCGGTGAAGAAGTCCACCGCCACCCGGAAGAGCGCCCCCCAGCGGCCGCTGCGCCGCATCCGCTTCCACTCCGCTCGCTCCCACACGATCACCTCGTCCAGGTGCGGATTGTGGCGGATCACGTCGGCGGTGCGTTCTTCCACCGCCCACGCGATGTGGGCATCCGGGTGGCTGCGCCGCAGGGCCCCTGCCAGGGGCGACGCGAAGACCACATCCCCCCGCGCGGAGAGGCGCACTACGAGGATCTTCCCGACATCGCGAGGAATCATGCGGGCGGCACCGGGAGGGGGCGGCTTCGGCCCAGGAGCTTCCGCAAGCTGCGAGGACTCATGAATTCAAGGTTACTATTGTTCATTCCCGTCACAACTCCCGCCTCCCGGAGGGCGTCCCGGGAATACTCGGAGGTTTCCCGGAGGGAAAGAGAATCGTGGTGGCTCCCCGGGGCCTGATCCGGGTTGGAATCAGGCGACGGAGACAACCCCGACAGGAGGCCACCACGATGAATGCAACGTACAAGAAGGGATCGTGCCGACATGACCGGACCGCTCCGCGACCTGGCCCTCGCCCTGGGCATCGTCGCCTACGCCGCGCGGAAGCGCCTGCGGACGGGAGCCTGGCACGCGGGTGTGCGCGGCCGCAACGGCAGGGTGGCCCGGCCACGCCGCCGCGCCCCGGGGCCGCGCATCCTGGCGCACGGGGTCAGCGTCGGCGAGACCAACGCGCTGGAACCCTTCGTCGAAGCGCTGGCGGCCTCCCCGCTCGCGCCCGACGTGGTGGTGAGCGCGAGCACGGCCACGGGGTTCGAACGCGCGGAGCGGATCCACGCGGGCCGCCGCGAAGTCGTGCGCTTCCCCCTCGACTTCACCTGGATGGCCGCCCGCTTCCTCGACACGGTGCGCCCCGAACTGGTGGTACTCGCGGAACTGGAGCTCTGGCCCTCGTTCCTGGCGGCGTGCACGCGCCGGGGGATTCCCGTGTGCGTGGTGAACGGACGGCTCTCGGACCCCAGCTACAGGGGGTATCGCCGGTGGCGGCCGTTGGCGCGGCCCATGTTCCGGCGCCTGGCCTGGGTGAGCGCACAGACGCAGGTCTACAGGGACCGGTTCGTGGCGCTGGGGGTGCCCGCCGACCGGGTGGTGGTGGGAGGGAGTCTGAAGTGGGACGCGGCGCTCAAGGTGCCGGACGCCGGGGATGCGGAGGCGCTGGCGGCGGCGTTGGGGATCGACCCGGGAAGGCCGCTCATCGTGGCCGGGTCGACGGGGCCGGGTGAGGAGGAGGCGCTGCTGCGCGGGCTGCCCGAGGGATGCCAGCTGCTGCTCGCGCCGAGGAGGCCGGAGCGGTGGGGCGAGGTGGCGGGGCTGGTGCCGGGGATGCGGCGGCGGAGTGCGGGAGGGGGCCGTGCAGGTGCGTCCACGGCACGACAGGGTGGTGACGGTGAGTGCGAGGGAAAGGGCGGTGGGATGACAGAGTATGATCAGGGCATGACAGAGTATGATTGTGGTATGCGTGAGGGTGGGCGGAGTATAAATGGGGATGGGACCGTGTTTCTGCTCGATACCATCGGGGAATTGCCGGCGGCATACCGGCTCGCCGACGCGGTCTTCGTGGGGCGGAGCCTGGTTCCGATGGGCGGCTCCAACCCGCTGGAACCGGTCGCCCTGGGCAAACCAACCGTGATCGGGCCGCACCACGAGAACTTCGCGGGTGTGGTGGCCGAACTGGTGGCCGCGGGGGGACTGGTGGTCAGCGGGGACCCGATGGGTGTGATCGCGGGGTGGCTGGAAGACCCGGGTGCGGCGCTGGCGGTGGCGGAGGGGGGGAGGCGGGCGCTGGAGCGGAATCGCGGCGGCGCCGGGAGGGCGGCGGGGGGGGTGGCGGGGCTGCTGTGACCGCTGCCCCGGCGGCGCCCTGCACTACCGCTGGTTCGCCCTGTCTCATCCCGGGTACGTCGGACACGGTCTCGGCGAAGGCCCTACCGGCGCCGGCAGCCGGCCTCGAGCCCCTCAGAAAAACCAGTTCACCGACCCGAAGACCACACGCGGCAGCCCTCCGAACTCCGACCCCAGCCTCAACTCCGTCCCACTAATTGCGACCCCCTCCCCCACTCCGAAGTACGCGCCTGCGCGAGCCGTCACGCTCTCCGACGCCGACCAGCTCACCCCCGGGGACACGATGAACGACCCGTCGCGCAGGTTCCCCAGCACCAGTCCGCTCGCCGACACAAGCGGGTCCAGCGTGTACGACAGCTGCACGGCCCCCACCTCGCGCCCCAGCACCTGCATCTCGCCCTGGGAGAAGGCCAGGCTCGTCCCCGCAACGAGCAACCCCGCCGGCGAGGCCGCGCCGAGGCCGTCGCGCTGCACCTCGACCGCCAGGTACAGGTCCCGCCCGACCATCGTGAAGGTGCGGTCCATCCCGACCGCACCCCGCAACGCGACCGAGCTGCCGTCCTCGCGCGCCGCGACCTCCGCCCTGAGCGCCCACATGCCCGCCGACCCGCTCAGGAAGGCGGCCGTGCCGAAGGTACCGTGCACCGCGCCGCCCCATGCGCCGAGGTCCCAGCCGCGGTGGTTGCCGCTCACACGTCCCAGCAGCGTGAAGGTCTCCCGTTCGCCCGCCCCGTCCCCAAACCGCGCCGGACGCAACACCACCTCGAACTGCGTGAACGCTCCCCGGTAGACGCGCAGGCGGGCCGCGTCGATGCCGGCCCGGTACTCGCGGAACGGTTCTTTCGGATCGAAGGGGGAGAAGGGGTCGGCGGGGGTGAGGAAGAGCGTCGTCGCCCACGAGACCGGCTGCCGTCCCACGATCAGATCGGCGTCGGCGCCCAGGTCGATCCGCACGCTGAACCGGTCCACCCGGTGGCGCCACACCATGCGCTCGTCCGAATCGAGTTCGCCGTCGAGCGGCAGCCAATCACCCCCGGACTCGGTCCCCGCCGCCGTGAAGAGCCGCGCCCCCGGGGCTGCCCCGGCCTGGCGCAGCGTGAGTGTGTGCTCGTAGGCCGCGTCGATCCCGAGCGGCCCCGCCGACCCGTTCCACATCACCCGCAACCGCTGCACGTCCGACGTCCCGGTCGTTCCGGGAAGACTCCCCTCGACGCGCGTGAGCACGTTCAGGTAGTAGCCGGAGAGCCCGGGCGGCTGGGCCGCGGCCGGGCAGGCGAGGCGAAGCACGGCCCACGCGACGAAAACGGCCGTCCGCTGGGCCGGCAAGGCGCGAGAGGGGAATGTCGGCGGGACCATGTCCACGGCCCGCTACTCCTCCACCCGCCCGTCCACCAGCCGGACCAGCCTCCCCGCCCACTTCATCACCATCGGGTCGTGGGTCGAGAAGACGAAGCGGCTACCGTCGTGCACCACGGGCTCCACCTCGATGACCGGCACCATGACCGGGTCGCAGGCGATGTCCCGAACCCAGGCGTACACCCGCGTCGATCCAGTCCTCGTGAGCACCGTCGGCGATGGTGCGCGAAAAGATGAGGAGGGCGAGGCCCACCGCCATGGCGGCGGCGGTGAGCGCGCTCCGGCGCAGTTCGCGGCCCAGGTTGCGGAGCGCGAGCCAGGTCAGGGTCGGGAGGCGTTCCACCTCACCAGGTTCGCTTCACCGCAACCGACCACTCGAACGGTCTTCCGTACACCTGCTCGATGTAGGCGGCGGCGGTCCCCCAGGCGGATGTCCCGGTCACGAGATAGCGTTCGTCCGTCAGGTTGCGGAACGCGGACAACACCTCCCACCCGCCGTCCGCGCTCGCCAGGCCGACCGTGGCGTGGAGCAGGTGATACCCCTCCTGAAACAGCTGGGGCGTGTTGACGGGGTCGTGAAACTGCGACGCCGTGTACGTCCAGTGGAGCCGGGGGGTGACGGGCAGACCGCGGACGTCGAATGTCCTGCCGATCCGGAGCGAATGGTTGAAACGGGGTGTCTTGGTCAGCTTGTAGTCCGGCAGCACCGGGCTGTTCTTGCGCACGGCGTCGCTCAAGCTGTCGTACTCCGCGCTCAATACACCGACGCTGGCCGCGATGTCCCACCCGCCGGCCGGTATCCACGCCGCCTCCAGTTCGGCACCCTGGAGATCGGCCGACCCGCCGTTGACGGTGATGGGATTGATCGACTCGCGGATCACGACCTGCAGGTCCTCGTAGTCGGCCCGGAAGAGCGCCAGATTCAGCCTGAGACGACCATCGCCGGTACTCGACTTCAGGCCGATTTCGTAGCTGGCGACCGTTTCGGGCTCGTAGTCGGTCGGGGGGGCGTCGGGCGAATTCGGTTCGTAGCCGGGTGGGGGGGACGGAACCCGCGCGTCGAAGCCGCCGCTCTTGAATCCCTCGGCGAATCCGACGTAGGCGATCGTGTTGTCGTTCAATCGATGGGCGAGGTTGGCCATCACGGTCAGCGCATCGAAATCCCTGGTGAACTCCTTGTTGGCGAGGATGCGGTCCCCGCGCTTCATCGGCCCGGTGGCGGCTCGGAAGATCCCCCTGGCCAGGGGCCACGTGGGTCCGTGGATGCTTCCCCTGCCCTGCGATGCGTCACCCACCGCGTGGACATCCGGCGTCACGGCCTTCCAGTCCCTCGTGTAGCGTGCGCCGACCGTCAGCGAAACCGCCTCCGTCACGTCGGCCGTGGCCTGGGCGAACCCGGCCATCGACGAGTTGACCAGGTCCCAGTTGCTGTCGAACGCCCCGGTCGGGAGCGTCACGGCGCCCAGATAGTACCCCGTTTCGCGCACGAGGTAGAGGCCGGTCTGCCAGTGTATGCGGTCGTCGAGGCCGAAGCCGCTCAACTGCAACTCCTGGCTGAGCTGCTCGGATTCGACCGTGATCTGGATCTGCAGGATGTTGGCGGGCGTGTTGTCCGCGTCCCGGGAGCTCCGCATGTCCAGTCCCCGGTAGCCCGTGAGAGACCGGAGCGTGACGCCCCCGCCGAGCGACCAGGAGACCCTGGCGCCGGTGCCCCACGAGTCCAGGCTGTCGAATGCCGGAAAGGTGCCTTCCGAGATGTACTCTCCAGCGAAACTGTCGGGCCCGTAGCAACCCTCGGCGCCTCCCGCGCCCTGCCCGGGCGGGGGGAAGGTCGGCGGCCCCATTGCGGGGAAGTTGGGGTTGATCGTGATCGCGGTGCAGCCGGGCAGCGCCGCGTTGCCGAACGTCCCGAAGGCCTGCTTGTCGTTCACGCCCCCGTTGACGGTGGGTGCCCCGTTCTCCCGCCTGCGGGAATAGTCGGCCGTCGCAAGGACCTCGAAGGTCGCCGAGGGACGCCAGACGATCGCGCCGCGGGCCGCCTGTCCGTTGTCGTCGCCCATGTCGAGTTCGTCGTCGTGGATGCGCGTCACGTACCCGTTCCGCTTGCGCAGCCCCAGCGCCACGCCCCCGAACAGCCCGTCTCCCAGGGCACCGTTTGCGGACGCGGTCAGGTTTGTCATCCGGTCGTCGCCGAACTGTACGCGCATGCTTCTGCGCGCTTCGGCGTCCGGCCTCCTGGAGTGCACCGACACGGCTCCCCCGACCGCGTTGCGCCCGAAGAGCGTGCCCTGCGGTCCGCGCAGCACCTCGACGCGTTCCACGTCGATGAGGTCCATCACCGCTCCCACCGAGCGCGGCATGTATATCCCGTCGACGTAGACCGCGACTCCGGGATCCGTCACCGGCAGGAAGTCACGCTGCCCCACGCCCCGGATGTAGAACTGTGCCGCGGACTTCGTGCCCGAGAGAGCGCCGGAGTGGTTGAAGTTGACGTTCGGCATGACCTGGCCGAGCCGATCGGTCGTTCCGACCTGGCCAATCTCCAGATCGCGGCCGGACAGGGCCGAAACCGCCAGCGGGACGCTCTGAAGGCGTTCCTCCCGGTTCCTGGCGGTCACGACCAGCGGTTGCAGCCTGACGACCGAGTCGGGTTCGGGTGGGGGATCCTGGGCCCGGGCGGGCGGCACGGCGACGGATGCTGCAGCCGCCGCGATCCCGGCGACGGGGAGCCCGCGGATGAATCCGCGCGAGCACCGAGAGCGTGCGGGCCTGTCCACGTACTGCTACGAGACACCCTCGACAATCACGACCTGCCGGGTGCAGGCGCCGCCTACGGTGCTCAGGGCCTCCTGATACTCGGGGTGGTCGTAGTACGCCTGCGCCGACCCCATGTCGGGAAAGCGCTGGATGACGACGATATCGGGCGCCTCGCCCTCGCGCGTCACGCACCTGTTGGCCCGCACCGCGAATTCGCCGCCGAATTCGGGCATCAGGGCCGTCACTCTCTCCACGAATGTCGAATAGGCTTCGGGATCGTGAACCTTCGTCCTGATCACTGTGTAGGCTGCCACCTTGAGACTCCTCCGGAATTTGCGAGTTGGTTTGTCGGGGTGTGCGGGAGCTGCGTCCGCTTGCCGCGTGGATATGGCCAAGTGTACGATACCGACTCAGCGTGGAGCACCGCAAGTTACCTGATGACAAGGACATACTCCGGGTGAGCAGTCCGTGGATAAAGCCCCGCGAGCACCGAGAGCGGCGAGGCGCCGGGCTGGCAAGGCGCGACGACAGGGGAATAGCAGCGCTATTCGCCCGAGGAGCAACGCAGAGCGTAGCCGTGGAGCTGCCGAATGTATGCTGTGATTGACAGAATGTAATGTTGTCTTTACATCGTGAATGGGTGAAGCGTAGCGTCCAGCCCGGATGCATCGCCGTTCGAATGCCGGGGGGATTCTGTCCACGGGCTGCCAGGGGAGCCACTTGAAGCGTTCGCGGCCGCGTTCCAACGAAGACCTGCGCTACGAAGCCGCCGACCGGATTCCCGGGCCGCTCGCGCTTGCGCTCGGCGCGCAGCTCGCCGCCCTGGCTCTCAATGGGGCGGTGCTGATGCCGACGATCGTGTTTCGCGCGGCCGGCGCCGAGGAACTTGTCGTGTGGGCGGTTTTCGCATCGGTCCTGGCTTGCGGCGTATCGGCGATCCTGCAGGGAGCGCGGGTGGGACGCATCGGGTCGGGCTACGCTCTCACGCACATCAGTTCGGCGATCTTCATCGCGGTCTGCGCGGAGGCGCTCATTCAGGGGGGACAGGGACTGCTCGCCACCCTGGTCGTCATCTCGGCGGTCGCCCAGGGGGCGCTTTCCGCGCGGCTATCGCTGCTGCACCGGGTTCTCACGCCCATCGTCACGGGGACGGTGATCATGCTCCTTCCCGTCACCGTGATGCCGATTCTCTTCGACATGCTGAACGAGGTGCCGTCCGGAGCCCCCGCGTACGCCGGGCTGGTGAGTGCCGTCGTAACGATCTCGACCATCGTGGGGATCGCCTTGAAGGCGAAGGGGACATTGCGTCTCTGGGCCCCCGCCGCCGGCATTGTCGCCGGTTCTCTCGTGAGCGCCTTCTTCGGAATCTACGACACCGCGCGCGTCGCCGATGCCGCGTGGTTCGGCACCCCGCCGGGCCGGCCGCCCGGGCTGGACCTCGGCTTTGGTCCGCCGTTCTGGACGCTGCTGCCGGCATTCCTGTTCGTCGCGCTGGTCGGCTCGACGAAGTCGATCGCCGTCGCGGTCGGGGCCCAGCGCGTGGCGTGGCGCCGGCCGCGGGCGGTGGACTATCGCGCGGTGCAGCGGGCCGTGGCCGCCGAGGGGGCCGGGAATCTGCTGGCCGGGCTGGCGGGAACGATGCCCAACACACCCCATGCGGGTGCGGTGGCCGCCGTCGAGGTCACCGGCGTCGCGGCGCGCGGCATCGGAGTTGCGGCCGGGCTGGTCTTCCTCGCGTTGGCCTTCCTGCCGAAGGCGCTCGCGCTCTTTCTCGCCATACCCGCCGGCGTGGTGGCCGCCTCCATCGCCGTGGTCATGGCCACGCTGTTCGCGGTCGGGATGCGCGAGGCAGTTAGGAGCATGGGCGCCAACCCCCGCAACGGCCTCATCGCGGGCGTCTCGTTCTGGACGGGTGTCGCATTCGAATTCGACATGATCCTTCCCGCCTTCTTCGCGGAGTTCGCGGGCGGTCTGTTGAGCAACGGACTGACCACGGGGGGGCTGTTGGCACTGGTCCTCACGGCCCTCTCGGTTCGGCGAAAGAGCCGGTTCAGGGGCAGGCTCGATGTGGCCGAACTGCCCCGGATCCGGGGGTTCATCGAGGCGTTCGCCGCGCACAACGGCCTGGAGGCGATCGGGGAGCGGCTCGATGCGGCCAGTGAGGAGACCTTGCTCACCCTCATGCAGTCCCGCGGGGAAGTGGACGGTGCGGAGGGGGGGGCCGGGGGTGCGAGTCGCGAATTGCTATTGACCGCGCGCGAGGACGAAGGCGAGGCCGTGCTGGAATTCAGGGTGGGCGCGGCCGGCAGTGGCGAACTCAATCTTCAGGACCGCCTGGAATGGCTCGAGGAGCAGACCAGGGCGGCCCGGGTGGAGCATGAGATCTCCCTCCGGCTGCTCAGACACCTCGCTTCCTCGGTCCGGCACCAGCAGTTTCACGACATGGACATCCTGACTCTCCGCGTTTCCTCCGCTGCCGGGGACGGGTCGTGAACATGGTGACGACGAGTCCGACCCCGGAAGGCCGTGCGAGTCCGGCGCCTCGCAGTCCGTGGATAAGGCCCCGCGCGCACCGAGAGCGGCGAGGCGCCGGGCTGGCAAGGCGCGACGAGGGCTCAATAGCAGCGCTATTGGGCTGAGGAGCAACGCAGAGCGAAGCCTTGGAGCCAACAAATGTATACTACAGATCACATAATGTAATGTTGTCTTTACGTTGTGGGAAAGTGGGGCGAAGCGTCCAGGCCGGATGCATCGCCGGTCGAATGCCGGGGGGATCTTGTCCACGGGCTGCTAGCCGCTCCCGGTGCTCGCGGCGGTTCATCCACGGGCTCCTCGCCCTCGCGGCCGGATTGCCGTCCGCGTCCGGATGCCGGCCGGCGCCCGACACCAGAGAGCTGTCGCTGGCGCACTTCCTGTCGGCGGATCACGCCCTGAACGAGGCGATGTTCACGCCGCTGGCCCAGGACCTCTCGGAGCTCTCGGGCGGCAGGTTGACCGTCAGGCAGTTTCCCGCGGGGGCACTCAACTCGTCCGCGCCGGCCCAGTATTCGATGCTGCTCGGCGGCGTGGCCGATATCGCCCTTGCCGTCCCGGCCTACACCGCCGACCTCTTTCCGAAGACCGACCTGATCGCCTACCCGGGCGTCTGCAAGACGGCGAGGGAATGCACCGAGGCCATCCGGCGTGCCCGGCCGGTGCTGGAGCCGGAGTACGAGGCCAGGGTCCTGGCGATCTGGGCCAACGACGCCCCGGTGCTGCTGACCCGAGACAGACCGGTGCGCACGCTCGAAGACATGCGCGGACTCAAGATCCGCGTCTCGACCCGGAGCGCCATCCCGTTCATCGAAGCGCTCGGTGCAAGCGCGGTCATGCAGCCCGGTACGGTTGTCCACCAGAGCCTCACGACCGGGGTCATCGACGGGGTCGCCATCTCCCCTTCGGGGATCGTCGCGTTCCAGCTCCACGAGCCGGCCTCCTACCTGACCACCTGGCTTCCCTTGTCCGGGCTCCCGTTCGTCCTGCTGATGAACCAGGGGGTATACGATGCCCTTTCTTCGAAGGAGCAGGGTTGGATCGACGAAGTTGCCGATGACTCCCTGTCCCTGGCCGGGGCCGCGGCATGGGCGCGAGCGGCAGCCGAGGGCCTGCGGATGGCCGTGGAGGCGGGTGTCGAGATCATCGATCTTGCGGAAAGCGAAAAGAGCCGGTTCGAACTGGCTGCCGCCTCTCTCCGTGAAGCAGGGCTTGCGCGCCAGGCGGGCGACATGACCGTCGGCGAGGTCATCCGCCTGTTCAGCGGGGCACGGTGAGTGAGCGTCGCGCGGCGCGGCGTGCCGGAAAACGCGGGGCACGGAGTCGAGACCGCTCCACTGCGCGGAGAGCCGTGACCGTCTCGTGACCGTCTTCGGGAACTGCCGGGACCGTTTCGAGCGGGCCGAAACGTATTGCCGCCGATTGGGGACGGCGTTCCTGGCCGCAGGCGGGATAGCGCTCGCCGTGCTGTTGGGAGTGACCGTAGCCGAGGTCTTCCGGCGCTATGCGATGAACGACTCGCTGCTCTGGATCGAGGATATCTCCACGATGTCGCTCACCGTGGTGGTGGCGGCTGCGATCGCCTACGGCGGGGGCGCGGGCTCTCACGTCTCCGTAAACCTGATCGCGCGCTTCCTGGGCCGGCCCGTGACCAGAATCACGGACGCGGTCGCGCGACTCCTGGGCGTGGGAGTGACCGCGGTGGCTGCCTACGCCCTGTTCGCACACGGCAGTTGCGGCCTTCCCTGCGGTGCCGTAACCGGCAGCGTGTCGATCCCCCACAGGCCGTTCTACTACGCGCTGGGCGCGTCTCTGGCCACCTACGGTCTGTTGCTCGCGACCCAGCTCCTCCTGGGGTTGGCGGCTTGGCACACCGAGGATCCCAACGAACCGGCCGAATGATGGACGGAACGGGCATCGCCCTGCTGGGTTTCCTCGCTCTCCTCGTTCTGCTTCTGATCCGCATGCCCGTGGGGCTGGCGATGCTGATCGTCGGTGCGGCGGGAATCGCCCTGATCCGCCCCGGCGCCGCGGTGCCGGTCCTGGCGGGGGAGATCTTCGCGGTGGCCTCGCGATATCCCCTCACCATCCTGCCGCTGTTCATGCTGATGGGCAACCTGGCCGTGGTCTCCCGGATGAGCCAGGACCTGTACCGCGCCGCTCACAGCTGGCTCGGGCGTGTTCGCGGCAGCCTCGCGTCCGCGTCCATCGTCGCGTGTGCCGGATTCTCGGCTCTTTCGGGCTCGTCGCTGGCCGCCGCGCTGACCATGGGCCGGGTGTCGCTGCCCGAGATGCGGCGCTACGAATACGATGACTCGCTGGCGACTGGTGCGATCGCCGCCGGTGGAACACTCGGCATACTGATCCCGCCGTCGGCGGGCCTCGTGATCTACGGGATCATCACCGAAGAGAGCATCGGGCGCCTGTTCATGGCCGGGGTGATTCCCGGGATTCTGCTCACCCTTCTGTTCGTGCTCGCCGTTTCGATCGTCGTGAGACGCGATCCGGACAAGGCGCCGCACGCCGAGGAGCCCGCGGCGTGGCGGGATCGGCTCCGGGCGACCGCAGGAGCCGTGTGGATCGTGGGGATCGTCATCGTGACCATCGGCGGGATCTACGCCGGCGTATTCTCCGCCATCGAGGCGGCGGGAGTGGGAGCGCTGCTGACGCTGATCGCCGCCTGCGCGCGGCGCGCGCTGAACCGGGAGACCCTGATCGAGGTGGTCGGTGCCACCCTGAAGGCCAGCGGCACCGCCTTCCTGGTGCTGTTCGGGGCATTCGTCTTCAAGGTCTTCCTCGGATTGACCGGCGTGGCGTTCGTCGCCTCCCAGTGGGTCGGCGAACAGGGGTTCTCGGGTGCTCAGGTAGTCATGCTGGTACTGGTCATGTTCATCGTGCTTGGCACCTTTCTCGACGGATTCGCGATGCTGGTGCTGACCGTACCTCTCGTTCAGCCGATTCTCGAGTCCCTGGGCGTCGACATGATCTGGTTCGGCGTGATGGTCGTCATCACGCTGGAGATGGGCCTGATCTCGCCCCCGGTCGGGCTGAACATCTTCGTCGTGAAGGGAGTCGCTCCCGACGTGCCGGTCCGCACGATGTTCCGGGGCATCATACCCTTCTGGCTTGCCCTGCTCGCGGCGCTGATACTGATCGCCTTGTCGCCGGGCCTCGCCACATTCCTGCCCAACGCCATGTACGGATGAGCGAACAGTCCGCCAAAACGGCCGGCGGGCGCCCGCCCGGTGCGGATCACAGATTCCGTTCGCCGTCCCCGGCTGTCCCGGTCCTTCATCGTCTCGCCCGCAGGTTCCGCAAGCCGAAGAAGTCCTTCTCCAGGCCCACGTCGAACTCCAGCTCGAGGTAGATCACGACCGTTCGCTCCTCCCCCTCCGCGGGCTGGATGACCGTGCGGGCCGGCACCATGCGGCCGCCCATCATGGCGAAGTCCGAAAAGGTGATGGTGCGCGAGAGGGTCCCGTCCTCGTCGTAGTAGTGCGCCCAGAGGGGCATGCGGTCCCGCTTGCGGATCTGCTGTTCGATCCGGCCCCAGATCACCGGCGCCTCGGGCCTGGGCGTCATCGTGAACTCCCACACCTCCTCGCCGTCTCGGTCGCCCTCGAAGGATATGACGATGGTCGTAGTCCTCGATCAGACGGCTCTCCTTGACCAGGTCGTCGTTGGTGAAGTGGGAGCCCATCCACGAGCCGAGCATCATCGAGGGCGGGATCCTGATGGTGCGGTCGGCGCGGGGCAGGTAGTTCCAGACCTCGTTATCGACCTTGAGGGTCGCGGTGCCGGCCTCGCGCGGCGGACTCTCGACGCGGATCAGCGAGTACTCCGTGCCGAGCGACCAGACGCTCATCTCGAGCGAGCGCGACCAGTTCTCGGTGTCGATCTCCATGCGCATGCGGCCCGTGCTCGACTCGCCCCGCATGAGGCGGTCCACCTCGTCGATGATCTCGAGGACGCGGGGGTCGGTCTGGGCGGTGGCGGGGGCGGGGGCGAGGGCCGTTGCGGTGAATGCCAGCATTGACAGCGCATGCGTTGCCATCACCGATGCTTTCGACCGGCCCGCTTCCCTTCCCGGCGAGGCGTGCTCGCGTGAATCGTGGGCTTGTGAACCGTGGGTGATCGTCGTCATTTCCCGCCTTTCGGATTCGCCGGCGGCCGCAGGACTGGCCACCGCGGCCCCGGAACACTATCGTTGCCGCGCGCGGGGGTCCAGTTCTCCGGTCTCCGGTCCGCGGATCCCGCAAACCGTTGTCGGAACCTGTCATCGCCCGCCTTAGGAGGACACGCTTGATCCCGCTCACCGCCCTGTGGCTTCCCATCCTGCTCTCCGGCATGGTCGTCTTCGCCGTGAGCGCGATGATCTGGATGGTCATGCCGCACCACAAGCAGGACTTCGCCGCGGCCGACGACGAAGACGCGCTCATGGACGCGGTCCGCTCCACCGTCCCCGGGCCCGGCATGTACACCTTTCCCAGGGCCCCGGACGGCGAGACGTCCGGCGAGGCCTACCGGGAAAGGCTGGCCGCCGGTCCGGTGGGGATCCTGCGCGTGCGAGACCCCGAAACCGTGATCGACATGAGGCCGGCGATGGCCAAGTCGGTCCTTCTCCACCTCGTCATCGCGGTCTTCGTGGCCTGGCTGGCGTCGAGTACGCTGGAGGTGGGCGCGTCGCATGCGTCCGTCTTCCAGGTCGCGGGCACGGCCGCCTTCATGGCCCACGGGTTCATCGGCTTCCAGGAGAGCATCTGGTTCGGTCTCCCGGGCAGGGTCGCCTTCAAGCACGCTCTCGACGGGCTCGTCTACGCCCTGCTCACGGCCGGCATCTTCGGATGGCTGTGGCCCGCATGAGCTCCCCGGTACCCCCCACGCGACATACGGCTTGGCGCACGGCTCCGTCGCCGTATCGGGACTACAACGGGACTGGACGCCGCAATAGGGGGATGCGTGCCTCGGCTGGCGCGGCGCAAGCGCGTGGTGAACCTTTGAACGACCGTGGCTCGTGCGGAATCCCGGTTGGTTCCCGGAGGGCCGGGATCCCCCGCGCGGTCCGCAGAGGAGGAGACCGATGGCACAGATTCTGAAGCGCCTGGTGCGCTGGGTGCTGGAGTGGTTGTTGAAGAAGATCTGAAGGAGAGAATCCAATGGGCCCGACATCCCGCCCTCGACACTCGACCGCGGTGCGCCCCGGAAACCTGCCGGGACGCTCGGCGATCCCGGCGATCGTCGCTTTCATTGCCGCGTGCGACAACCCGCAGCCGCCGACCGCCTGCAACACCATCGCGCAACAGACGCTGCACGTGGGCCAGACCGCGACGGTGGATCCCTGCTTCGAAGACCCCAACATGGACGAGCTCGCCCTCACGGTGGAGTCGTCCGACCGCGGGGTCGCCACGGCCGATCTCCGGGGCGGCGGGGTCTCTCTGCGGGGCGTGTCTCCCGGCACCACCAAGGTGACGGTTACGGCGACGGATCCGGACGAGATGACGGGCACCATGAGTTTCGACGTGGTGGTGCCCAACCGGCCGCCTAGCGGCAAGGGGAAGATGCCGCCGGCACGGCTCATTCCCCGGGGTACGGCGCGATGGGACCTTGCGCAGTACTTCGAAGAGCCCGACGGCGAGGTGCTGTTCTACTCGGCCGCGTCGTCGAATGACGCGGTCGCGTCGCCGACCGTCACTGACTTCGCCCTGGGCGTGTTCGCACGGGCCGAGGGAACTGCGACGATCACCGTAACCGCCACCGATCCCGGCGGCCTGACGGCCACGCAGGAGGTCGGGGTGACTGTGGTCGAGCCCGTCCGGCTGTTGCGGGACGATTTCGCGTCGAAGGAGAGCCTGGACGACTGGCTCTTCACCGACGCAAACAGGGAGGTGCGCGACGGAAAGCTGCGGATGACGACCAGCAAGGCGGACGCGCTGGCCCTGGCCAGGACGCCATTGTCGGCAACGGAGTGGGAGATCACGGCATCGATGGGCAACGGGACGGGAGACAGCTGGGCTCAGATCCTGATGTTCACCACGGACAGCCGGTACACGGCCTACGCCTTCCAGCTCGGCGCGGACACGACCGGCACCTTCGACGACCTCACGGGGAACTCCGAAACGAACTACCGCCTGCTGGTGTGGGACGCGAACGCCGGGTGGTGGACGGCCCCTCCGGACGCATACGGCACGTCGGACGCCGTCAAGAACGTGAACGAGCTGATGCAGGTGACCTTTTCGGCACAGCGTGGACATTTCTCGGCGAAGGTGGACGACGAGGAGCTGTTTCGGATCCCGCACGCGCCCTACCCGGACGAGGTCGCCATCCTCGGCCTCGCGGTATGGGGACTGCGGGGGACGACCGGAAAGTTGGGTATCTTCGACTGGGTGGAGGTCTTCGGCCTCGACCCGTAGCGGTCGTTGGACGGACCCGCCCGGGCACCGGGAGTGGCGAGGCGGGGTTTCCCCACGGGTCCACGGGCTAGTGCGCCCAGCCCAACCCTTCCCTCAACTCGCCCACGAAGCGGCGCGGTCCCCGCCGCACGACCGAGCCCAGGAACAGACCGCCAAGCAGGACCAGGCTGACCAGCTGAAGCAGGCCCGGCGGGTCTTCGGTGAGCGCCTCGAGAGACGGCACCGGGAGTGTGCCGAACGCGGTGTTGACCGCGATGCCCGCCACAACCGCGAGCGTCACCATCACCGCGGCGAAGGCGACGGCCGCCCGCCGCCCGTGCAGGCTGCTGATCAGCCCCAGCGTGGAGATGTTGGTGGCCGGTCCGGTAATGAGAAAGGCTATGCCCGCCCCCGGTGAGAGTCCGGTGGCAAGGAACGCGGCAACCAGGGGCGTGGCCGAGGCGGCGCACACGTAGGTGGGGAAGCCCAGCAGCGCGAAGAGGAAGACATCCGCAACCGGGGGAAGGCCTCCCAGCCAGCCGCTCTCCAGGAAGGGGGTCACGAGGGCGGCGACGCCCAGCCCCAGTACGATCCAGGGGGCCGTGTGGTCGACCACCTCCCCGGTCCCGGTGCGCAGGGCGGCGACCAGACGTTCACGGGTGCTCGGCGTTTCTCCGGGCGGGCGGCTCCCCTCGTCGGCGCGTTCCGCCTTTTTGAGGCGTCCCCCCACCCACCACCCCACCAGGAGCGCCACGAGAGCGGCCGTGACGAGGCGCAGCACCGTGACCCGGGGCCCCAGCAGCGGGATCGACAGAAGCACCGCGTCGAGGCCCAGTTCCGGGGTGGCCACGAGGAACGCCATCGCGGCGGCAGGCGGGGCGCCCCGCCGAATCAGGCTGCGGTACAGGGGCACGACCCCGCACGAGCAGATGGGGAAGGGGAGACCGATCGCCATGCCGCGCGCGGCCTGGGACGCCCCGCCGCCCTGTTCCATCCACCGCACGGAACGCTGCGGCAGGAACGCACTGAGGAGCCCCGCGCAGACGTAGGCGAGCAACAGGGCGGGCGCGCTCTCGGCGGTGAGCACGTGGAGCCTCGACATGAACCCGGCCGGCCCGCTTCCGCCGGTTTCCACACCGACGACGAACACGGCCAGGAGCAGCGCCAGCGCGAGGACCGCTCCCCAGCCTTCCCAGCGTCGGTCGGCCGGGCTCGAGGCGGTTCCGTGCTGATGCACCACAACATGCACGAGCGACCCCGCGACGGCGGCCTGGTACAGCGTCAGGGCCCCGGAGTCGGACGCCGTCCCCTCCAGCACTCCACCGAACAGATACCCGCCCATTGTGCCGAGCATGAGGGCCGCCAGTGCACCGATTCCGGCGCGCGTGTCCATCTCCCTGGTCACCAGCCACCAGACCGCGACACCCACCGGGAGCCGGTGCAGCACCACGGCCAGGGGGAACGACGGGTCCGCATCGGGTGGAAGGGTGGCCAGCGCCGCTCCGTCCAGCGCGGCGTGAACGACGAATCCGGAGAGACCGGCCAGCAGGGCCAGGCGGTGGGTTGGCCGGGTGGCCCGCTGCGAGGTTCGCTCGGCTGCGACGGGGACAAGGAACCCGGCCACGAGGGCCAGCACCACGGCCCATTCCCCCTCCCCGACCGCCGCGGGAACGAACGCCAGGAAGACCAGCCCCGGGATCGCGGTCCTGGACAGGCCGTCGAGCAGCGAGGCGAGGCCGCGCCGATTGCCGGCACCCGCGTGGAGAAGCGGTCCGCCGGCGAGGGCCGCGAGGGCGGCGATCAGGTAGAGCATTCCGGGAACTCAGTGCGTGAATGTGGTCGGGACCGCATGATCGCCTCCCGGGGCCGGTTTGGGAAGCGAACCCGAAGACCGGGATACCCATTGGTTCGACAAACTGCTAGCTTACGTGTCGTAACCTCGCGCGTCATCGGAACTGGCGCGGACGGCATCCATCAGCAAACACACTTGGAAGGAGCAAACCCAGGATGTCTACGACCTCTGATCGTCTCGTGTCCATGATCAAGGAGCATCTGGATCTCGATCGTCAACCGGATCTGAACAGGAGATTCGAGGATGCCGGCATCAATTCCCTGGTCTGCGTCGAGTTCGTCAGACTCGTCGAGGCCGAGTTCGGGCTCAGTTTCACGCCTGAAGAATGCACCCGGATGGGTTCCTTGCAGAGCTTTTGCGATCTGATCGATTCGCGGCTGGCCAACTGACAGGTTCATCTCCCCGGTTCCCGGTCACGAGCCGGGTCGGGCTTGGCCCAAGCCGGGGTCCACGCTGTTCACCTGTCCGGTTCGATCCAGTGCCGTCGGCGCTCGAACGGGTATCCGGGGAGTGATATCCGGCTGCGCTTCTCGCCCGCGAACAGGCCGGCGAACGAGACCGGAAGGCCGGCTTCGTAGGCCAGCGCCACGGACTCGGCGAACTCCGCGTCGTGCCTGGCCGGCGTCTCCGGCCAGCCGTCAAGCCGGACCGGACCTGTAGTCCCACCCGCAGTGATCTCCAGCACCCGCTGTACGTTCAGCTCCGCCAGCCGGGCTTTCAAACGCCCGTCCCGCGGCCGGGCACGAATCTGCCTCAGCCACCACGCCGGATCGGGAACCTCGTCGGATCCCATGGCTTGACCATCACCCGGGTTGACGAGGGTCAACGAGGGCACGCACGTCTCGATGCCGGCGACCGCGGCTTCCAGCTCGCCGAATGGGTCCTCGTGGCCCGTGGTCGCGCCGCCACTTCCGGGTACGGCCGCCGCCATCCGGGTCCTGGGCCGGGCCATCAATGTTCCCCGTGCGGCGGCGATACGCAGTCCGTCGTCCAGGCTGAAGACTCCTGCGGCCCAGGCCGCCGCCAGCTCTCCGACGCCGTCACCGACCGCCGTCCCGGGGCGAATGCCCACGCTCTTCCAGAGTGCGGTCAGCGCGCACTGGATGCAGAACAGTGCGGGATGCGCCCACTCCGGGTCCCGCAGCCGTCCACCTGCGCGCTCCCGCCCGAACATCACGCCCAGCAGCGACGCTCCTTCGCGCTCCTCCCGGATCACGGCGTCGCAACGGTCCAGAACGGCTCGCACCACCGGCTCGGAATCGTACAGCTCCCGCCCCATGCCGGTCCGTTCGCCGCCTTCGCCGGTGTAGAGGAAGGCGACCCCGGGTGAGGTAGCGGGACCTCGATCGTAGGAATCCGAGCCGTCGGCCCCCGCCCCGGCGACGGCGCCCAGGGCGGCGCGCAGGGATTCCAGGTCGCGGAACACGATCCCGGCCCGGTGAGCGAAATGGCTCCTCCCGACCCCCGCGGTCCAGGCCATGTCGGCCAGGTGGGGCTCGGTGGCCGCACCGTTCCCGCCGCCGCCGATCCGCTCCAGCCACGCGAGGTACCGTTCCGCCAGCTCGCCAAGAGCCTGCCGCGACTTGCCGGAGAGCGGCAGCACGCGGGCCTCGCGCGGATCGAACGCACCCGAGGAGTCGCCAAGCGCTCCCGCCCCCTCCGGCAGGCGGACCTCGACGGCGCGGGCCGCACCCGCGGGCCGGATGCCGTCGACTGCCGGCACGCCTTCGACGACCACATGCGCATTGGCCCCCGAAAGGCCGAACGAGCTCACCGCGGCACATGGAGGACGATCGGGATGAGCCGGCCACGCAGTGGCCTCTCCGGTGACCCGGACGCGGATCCGGCCCCAGTCGACGTGCGGGTTGGGGTTGCGGTAGTGCAGCTGCCTCGGAATGCGGCCTTCGTTCATGGCCAGGACGGCCTTGATGAGGCCGGCGAGGCCGGACGCCGACTCCAGGTGGCCGATGTTGGTCTTCACGGAGCCGATGAGCAGCGGTCTCTCCGGATCCCGTCCGCGGCCGTAGACGGCCGCCGCGGCCCGAACCTCGATCGGGTCCCCCAGATCCGACCCGACGCTGTTGGCCTCCAGGTAGTCGACCTCCGCCGGCGAAACCCCCGCCCGCGACAGCGCCTCCTCGATCACCCGCTCCTGCGCCGGTCCGTTCGGAACCGTCAGCGCGGCGGCCGACCCGTTGTGGTTGACCGCGGTACCCCTGACGACTCCCCAGATGCGGTCGCCGTCGGCCCGCGCGTCGTCCAGGCGCCTGAGGACCACGACACCGCAGCCCTATCCCCGAACGAATCCGTCCGCAGCCGCATCGAAGGAGCTGCAGCGCCCGTTTGCGGAGAGCATTCCCGCCTCGTTCATGAAGTCCGTGATGTCGGCGGACACAACCGCGTGCACTCCGCCGACGAGAGCCGTTTCGACCTCACCACGCTGCAGGGCGCACACCGCCTGGTGAACCGCCGCCAGCGAAGAGGCGCACGCCAGGTCCACCGGCATGGCCGGGCCGTTGAGCCCCAGCGCGAAGGAGATCCGGCCCGCCGTCAGGCTGACGCTGCCGCCGAGGTATCCGAGCACCTGACCCGCCGCCAGAGCCAGGTCCTTGTAGTCCCCGTCTCCGACGCCGGTGAACACTCCCGTACGGCTGCCGCGCAGCGTCTCCGGATCGACGCCCGCGTCTTCGAGTGCGTGCCAGGTCGTTTCGAGCAGCAGCCGCTGCCTCGGATCCATCGACCGCGCTTCGATGGGAGGAATGCCGAAGAACCTGGCATCGAACTTGTCGAGGTCCTCAAGGTAGGCGCCCCGATTCCGAGCGCCGTCGGGGGCCTCGGGGTCCCCGTCCACGCCGTGCCACGGACCTGCGTCGCGCCGCCCGTCCGTGACCATGTCCACCCCGGCTTCGAGGAGGCGCCAATAGTCGTCGAGATCGGGGGCGCCGGGGAAGCGGCACGCCATGCCCACGATCGCGATGCCGTCGTCCCCGGGCCGCTCCGGTGGATCCGGCGCGGAAACCGGCTCGGGCTCCGTCCCTGGAACGGGCGCCGCGCCGTCCTCCTCGAGCTCCTCGGCCAGGTGGTCCGCCAGCGTCACTATGTCCGGGTAGTCGAAGACCAGGGTGTTGGGCGCGGTGTAGGTTCCCGCGAATGCGCGGTTGAGCCGGTTGCGCAGCTCGACGGCCATCAGCGAGTCCATGCCCAGGTCGAAGAAGCCCACGGTGGGGGCCGGCGGCGATGGCAGCCGCAGGACGGCCTGCACCTCGGCCTGGAGGAACGAAACCAGCACGTTCTCACGCTCCCCCGACGGAGCCTGCCCCAGCCGGGTCAGCACGTCCTGCGACGAAGCCGCGGCCTCCGCCTCGGTCTCCGCGGTCGCTGCGAGCAGCTCCTCGAGCAGGGGCGGCCGCCGGTCCACGGCCTCTTCGAACACGGCCCAGTCCATCGCCATCACCACGGCCGAGGTCGCGTCCTGGCGCACCAGCCGGTCGAATGCCCGAATGCCCTGCTGCGGTGTGAACCAGCGGCCTCCGAGCGCCGAGCGGCGCCGGTCGATGCGCTCGCGCTGCTCCGCCGCCTCGCCGATCTCCGACCAAGCCCCCCAGGCGATGGCCTGCCCGGCGAGTCCCAGTGCCCGCCGATGGCCGGCGAGCTGGTCTAGGAAGGCGTTGGCCGCGCCATGGTTCGTCTGCCCCGGGTTGCCCATCACCCCTACGCGGCTCGAGAAGAGGACGAACATGTCCAGGTCGCGGTCCAGCGTTGCGCGGTGAAGGTGCCACGCGCCGAGGATCTTCGGGGACAGGACCCGTTCGAACCGGTCCCAGCTCTGGTTGGTGAGCGCCCCGTCCGAAAGCACTCCCACGCTGTGAACGATGCCGCCGAGGGGAGGCAGATCGCGGTCGATGCGCTCCAGCATCCGGTCGATCCCGTCCGTGTCGGTGACGTCCGCCAATTCCACCTGAACGGTCACGCCGCGGTCACGCAACGCCCGGATCGTCTCTTCGGCTTCGGCGTCCGGGCCGCGACGTCCGTTCAGCACGATCGCCCCCGCCCCCCGCTCGGCCATCCACTCGGCCACGGCGCACCCGATCCCGCCGAGGCCGCCCGTCACGAGGTAGGTTCGGTCCCGCCGCAGCCGACCCACGGTGATGGGCGGGGCCGAAACCACGATCTTGCCCAGGTGGCGCGCGGATCGCATGAAGCTGAGCGCGGTTCCGGCCTCGGCCAGCGGCCAGCGGCTGTGGACGATGGGATCGAGTTCGCCGGTGGAGATGCGCGCCATGATGTCCCGCAGAACCCGCCCCGCCCACTCAGGGTCCGTCTTCTTCACCACGTCCAGCTCCAGGATGTGGTAGGGCACGTCGGGACGCGCCGCCGCCATCTCCTCGTAGCTCAGAATGTCCCTCCTGGCCATTTCCACGAACCGGCCGCCGGGTTTGAGACAGGCCAGGCTGGCGTCGATGAAGCCTTCGCTCGTCAGGCTGTTGAGCACCACGTCCACACCCTCGCCGTTCGTCGCCCGCATGATCTCTTCGCCGAAAGCCGTCGTGCGGCTGTCGAATATGTGCCTGACGCCCAGTGACCTGAGGTAGTCCTGCTTGGGCGCGCTCGCGGTGGCGAACACTTCGGCGCCCGCCGAGTGCACCAGCTGGACCGCGGCGAGACCCACACCTCCCGCGGCGGCATGCACGAGTACGCGCTCGCCGGGTTCCAGACCCGTGAACTCGAAGGAGAGAGCCGCCGACACGAACGCGCTCGGGATGGTAGCGAGCCCGGTTGCCGAGATCCCT
This sequence comes from Gemmatimonadota bacterium, assembly GCA_028874985.1. Taxonomy (GTDB): domain Bacteria; phylum Gemmatimonadota; class Gemmatimonadetes; order Longimicrobiales; family Gaopeijiaceae; genus Bin94. The sequence continues at coordinate 55,147 of JAPPGI010000218.1, forward strand.
CCGGGTGCGGGCGCGACCAGCTCCTCGTGCGTGACCATGTCCGGCCCGAACGCGCCGAATCCCATTCCGACCACGTGATCGCCGACGGAGACGTTGGACACCTCGGAGCCGACCTGGATGATGCGCCCGCACATCTCCCGGCCCAGCAGTCCCTCTTCGATGAATCCGAGAGACCGGAAAACGTCCCAGAAGTTCAGTCCGGCGGCCTCGACTTCGACGCGGACCTCGCGCGGCTCGAGGGCGGTCGCGGGAAGCTGATGCACGTACGGCCTGTCGAACACGCCGCCCCGGTCGGGGGCGAGCACCCACCCCGCTTCGTCGGGAAGAACCAGCCGCGGTGCCCCCTCTTCGGTTCGGACCAGGCGCGCCACCATGCGGCGGCCGCGACGGTACGCGATGTGATTCTCGAGGTCGGGGTACATCAGCTCGTTCGCGAGGTCCGGTGCGGGGGACAGAGGGGCGGGGTCGAGATCGAGCATCCCGGGCCCGAGGTGCGGGGCCTCGCGCTCCACGCCCTTGCCGAAGCCCCACAGCGCCGCGCCGGCCAGGTTGCCTCCGCGCTCGCGCTCCAGCACCTGCGCGCCGCTCGTCACGAACCACAGTCCCTTTTCGGGAGTCGCGCCCGCATCGCCCACGCCCTGAACCATGGCCAGGGCGCTCTCGCCCGCGCGCGTCACGTCCCGCCACATCTCCTCGGTGGTGGCCTCTTCCCCGGCACCGTCCAGAGCCACGAGGTGCACCACCCCGCGGAAGGGAACATCGGCCGGGAGGTCGTCGATGAGCGACCGCCACGACTCTCGCCGCCGCATCTCGACGGCGACGGCGGCCATGCCCGGAGCGGTCGCGTCCCGCCGTTCCGCGTCCGTTCCCTCCGGGCACGCCAGCACCACCGTCTGGTTGCGGGCCCGCAGGTCCCCGGCCAACCGCGCCGCCCGCCCGGCGGAGACACCGCTCGCCCCTCCCGCCACCACCCACGCCCCCGCGGGTTCGGTGACCTGCGCCGGCCCCTGCGCCACAATGACGCCCTTGTCGGGCACGGTGTCGGTGTCGGCCTCGTCCACGCCCAACACCTCCACCTCCTCGAAACCGGCGTTGCCCAGCGCCTGCCTCCATACCGCGGGGCTCGCGAGCGCGTGGCGGGGCCGGTAGTCGTCGGCGAACCTCCACCACCCGTCGAGCTGTCCGAAGGTCAGGTCCATCCACCCCAGGCCGCTGAGGTTCTCCAGCGCGACCAGCTGTCCGGAGGGCGCGAGGAGGCGGCGGCAGTGGTCCAGCGTCTCGTCCAGGGAGCGCGTGGCGTGCAGCACGTTGGACGCGATGATGAGGTCGTATCCGTGCAGGTCGAAGCCCTGCGCGACCGGGTCCTTCTCGATGTCGAGCGGCCGATACTCGATGCATCCGCCGCCGTCGCCGAAGCGCGCCTCGGCCTCCGCGAAGAAGCCGGCGGAGATGTCGGTGTACATGTAGTCGAACCCGCCGTCCGGGAGCACCGGAAGGATGGAAGCGGTCGCCGATCCGGTGCCGGCTCCCACCTCGATCACGCGCAGACGCCTTCCCCGGGGCAGAGTGTCGACCAGGGCGCGGACCGCCACCTCCAGCATGCGGTTCGCGGCCCGCGCGACCGGAGCCTTGAGGTAGAGATCGGCTGCGGTGGGCTCACCGCTGCTGAAGAGGAGGGTCAGGGGGTCTTCACGGCCGTGCAGGACTTCGGGCAGCGCGGCCGCCGACCGCCGGAACAGCCCGGTCTCGGTCCGGCCGTGCGCGTACCGACCGAGCATGACCGCGGCGTGCGCGTCCGGATCGGCGGGCAGATCCGGGGGCCACGGATCCCCGGATCCCAGTTCGACGACGAAGCTCCCGTCCGCTCTTTCGCGCAGCGCACCCGCTCGGGCCGCCATCTCCAGGATTCGCCTGAAGAGACGGCCGTGTTCGGCCAGGACGCCGAGTCGTTCCCTCAGCTCCCCGGAGTCGACGACCGCACCCGGGCTGCGTTCCCAGCCCAACCGGTCCAGCGTCCTGAGGGCGTAGGACCACGACCAGACCTCCAGATCCCGCAGCAGGGAGTTCCGGTCGTCATGGTCGACTCCCGCCTCGGCCAGGTACTCCGACCAGGTCCGCGCTCCGGCCTTCACCGTCACCGGAGCCGGGAAGAAGTCCGCGGCCGGCATGCCCTCGGCGAGCGCGCATTCCCGCCACACGACCTCATAGAGGAGGTCGCGGACACCTTCGCCGGCAGAGAGCAGCGAGGCGCGGGTCGCCCGTTTCACCGTGTACCCGCCGATGGTCCCGAGCAGCAGGCCGTCGGGATCGCAGATGCGCATTTCGCCGGTCAGGACCTCGGGAGGTTCGCCCGGCTGCGATTCCGCCTCGCGGGACGCGTCGCTCAAGCGTACGTGGCAGAACACCCGCCGCGGCAGCCGGCCGGTCGTGAGCGACAGCCGCTCCCAGCCGAAGGGCAGGAAGGTTGTTCCGCCATGGGGTCCGTCCAGGTCGCGAGCCGAGCCCATGACCTGGAAACACCCGTCCAGGACCAAGGGGTGGACGTCCAACCCGCTTCCCCCCGCCCCCTCGGGCAGGCTCACCTCGCCCAGCGCCTCGCCCGGACCGGACCAGAGGCCGCGCAAGGTCTGAAGGAACGGGCCCAGGCCGACGCCGGTTTCCGCGCGGGCGCGGTAGTAGCCCGCCACATCGGACGGGGAGAGCCTCGCCCTGAGCTCCCCCAGGTCTATTCGCCGGGCAGGATCGGGTGCCGTGCCGCCCGGCGGCAACCTGCCCTCCACATGCACCGTCCAGTCGCCGCCCGCCGTGCTGTAGATCCGGAAGCGCCTCGGCGGATCCGGGTCCGCCGGGTCCACGACGAACTGGATCGTCCTGCCCTCGTCCCCGGCTTCGGCGCTCTTCGGGAATACCAGCGCGCTGTGCAGCTGCATGTCCTCCACGATCACCGGCCCGCCGCTCAGGAGGGCGGACGCCGAGGCGGCCATGGCTCCGTACAGCGCCCCGGGCACGACCACCTGGCCGAACACCCGGTGGTCTTCGAGCCACCGCGGGTCCGCCACGAAAATCTCCGACTCGAAGGCAACCTCGCCGCCCGCCGAGTCGTGGCGAAGACCGAGCAGCGGGTGCCCGGCGCCTCCGCGGCGGCGTTTCGGCGCTTCGAGCCAGTGGTGCGTCCGTTGGAATGCGTAGCCGGGCAGCGAGATCCGCCTGCGGGATTCCCCGGCGAAGAGGGCCTCGAAGCGGAGCGGGAGCCCCGCCTCATACGCGCCGGCGGCCGCGGCGGCGAAATCACCGCCGCCGCCTGCTCCGGCACCCTCTTCGGGCGGCCCGGCCAGCGTCGCCAGGACACGCGGGGCCGGCGTGCCGGAAGATTCCGGCCAGGCGGCGAGCGCCATGGGTACGAGCACCGAACGCGGGCCGATCTCGACGACCATGTCCACGCCGGAGTCGGCCAGGGTCCTGACTCCGCCGGCGAAGGAGACCTTCTCGCGGGCGTGCCGCCTCCAATAGGCCCCGTCCAGCCGCTGGCCGGACTCGACCGCGCGGCCCGTCAGGTTGCTGACGAAGGTCACGCCCGGTTGCCCGACGGCGACGCCGTCCAGGGAAGCCTCGAGGTCGTCCAGGATCGGGTCGGCCAGCGCACTGTGGAACGCCTTCGCCGTGTTGAGGCGCACCACGCGTACGCCCTCCGAAACGAAGCGCTCCGAGATCGCATCGATGCCCGCCACGCGGCCGCTCACCACCTGGTGGGTGCCGTTGTCCCCCGAAATGCTCACCGGGACTCCGGAAGACGCGGCGTTGAAGGCCTCGACCTCGGCTGCCACTCTGTCCGGCGGCGCAAACACCGCGGCCATGGCTCCCGCTTCCATTCCGGACATCAGCTCCCCGCGCGCGCGCGCAAACCGCATTCCGTCCTCTAGGCTGAACACCCCCGCCGCCTGCGCCGCGGCGATCTCCCCGACGCTGTGGCCCAGCACCATGTCCGGGCGCACGCCCAGGCTGAACCAGAGCGCCGTCAGCGCACACTCCAGCGCGTAGAGGGCAGGTTGCTCCCAAGCCGTATCGCCAAGGTCACCCACCGCCCCGGCCCTTCCGAACATGACGTCGAGCAGGGAGGTTCCCCGCACCTCCCGGAACACCTCTTCGCAACGATCCAGCACCGCCCTTGCCACCGGCTCGCTCTCGTGGAGCGCACGGCCCATCCCGGCCCACCGGCTCCCCTGACCGGTGTACGCAAAGGCCACCCTGGACGATGCCCGCACCGCCTCGCGGCCGGTCCCTTCGGCCACGGCCTCCAACCCCGCCCGCAGCGACCCGGCATCGCGAAACAGGACTCCGGCGCGGTGATCGAAGTGGCGCCGACCCACGCTCGCCGTCCACGCCGCGTCCGCAAGCGGCGACTCCGGCGGCGTCCCTCCGCCGGCGGCCTCGACCTCAAGTTCGTCGAGCCACGCCAGGTACCGGCCGGCCAACTCGCGCAGCGCGGAGCTCGACCTCGCCGACAAGGGCAGCAAGCGCCTGCCGCGGGGTTGGGCCGCATCCCCGGGCAACGGCATGTCAGCCGCCCCGGGAGGCGGCGAAACGGCGACGGTTTGCGGGGCTCCCGCAGGTTTGGGACCACAGTCGGCACCGACGACCGTCGCGGCCGGCCGCGCCCCCCCCGGACCCACGTACTCCTCCACCACCGCGTGCGCGTTGGTGCCCGAAATGCCGAAGCAGTTGATCCCCGCGATGCGCGGTCTCCCCGTCCTGTCCGGCCACTCCATCGTGCTCGTGGTAACCCGGAGCGGCAGATTCTCCCATTCGATCGCGGGATTGGGGTCCCGAAAGTGCAGGTGCTTCGGAATCACCCCGCGCCGCACGGCCAACGCCGCCTTGATCAGGCTGACCACGCCCGCCGCCGATTCCAGATGACCGACGTTGGTCTTGACGGAACCGATCAGGAGCGGTCGGTCCGCCGTGCGGCCCCGGCAGTAGACGCCGGACACGGCGTCGATCTCGATGGGATCGCCCACCTCCGTGCCCGTACCGTGCGCCTCGACGTAGTCCACGTCCAGCGGATCGATCCCGGCGGCGGCAAGCGCGTCCACCATGACCTCTTCGAGCGCGGGGGTGTTGGGAACGGTAAGCCCCGCCCCGGTGCCTCCGTGGTTCACCACAGAGCTCCGGATCACGGCCCAGATCCTGTCTCCGTCCCGCTCCGCCTCGCCGAGCCGCTTCAGGACGACGACCCCGCATCCCTCCGTGCGCACGTACCCGTCCGCCGACGCGTCGAAGGTCTTGCACCGCCCGACGGGGGACAGCATCATCGCGTCGGCGCGCAGTTCGTAGATGCGGCCGTTGAGGATGGCCTGCACGCCGCCGGTGATCGCCAGGTCGGCCTTGCCCTGCTGCAGATCCGCCACCGCGTCGTTGATCGCCACCATCGCCGACGCGCAAGCGGCGTCCACCGCCTTGCACGGACCTCGCAGACCGAGGTTGAAGGACACCCGCCCGGCGGTGCCGTTCAGATTGGTGCCGCTGAGGGCGTAGAGGCAGGACGCGGCATCGGCGGGCTTTTCCGACTCCACGACCAGCATGCGGTACTCGTCGTTGCTGATCCCCATGTAGACGCCCGTACGGCTCTCCCTGAGCGTCTCGGGATCGATGCCGGCGTCTTCCAATGCCTGCCAGGAGACCTCCAGAGCCATCCTCTGCTGAGGGTCGAGCAGCTTGGCCTCGACCGGAGAGATCCGGAAGAACGACTCGTCGAAGTGTTCGATGTCGTCGACGAAGGCTCCGAAGCGGCACCCCTCGCCGTGATGGGACTCATCGCCGAAGAGCATCCCCCAACGCCCTTCGCTCGAACCCGCCACCCGTTCGGTGACGGCGTCGCCCCCCTCCTCCAGGAGACGCCAAAAGGACTCGATGTCGTTGGCGCCGGGGAATCGGCACGCGATGCCCACGATCGCGATGGGTTCTGAAGCACGGGACATGGAAACCCCCTTGTAAGGCCGCGTTCTGTCGCCAATGGAATAAAGCTGGTCAGTCAAGCGCGGCGGTCCAGGCCGGATGCACCGCCGGCCGAAAGGCGCGCGGTGGCCGTCCGGAGGGAACGGCGACCGCTACAGAACCCCGCAATGCCCCAGGAAAGCCCGCATCTCCCGCGCACACTCCTCCGGTTTCTCGACCTAGAAAGTGCGTCGTCTCGGGTACGAAGTCGTACTCGATGGCTACGACATGACTGAGGTCGAGGGTGGGCAGATAGGAGTACGGCACCGTGGGATCCGCTCCGATGACCTTCGTGGGACAGGGCAGGCCGGCGAAGTCCACCAGGCACGAATAGGTCCTGACGTACTGGGCGATCTGCGCTTCGTAGTCGCGGGGACAACGGAGTTCCCACCACCGGCCGTCGGCCGACTTCCGGAGCACGGTCCTGGCCATCAGTTCGCCAGCCCCGGGAACCGCCCGGATGAGGAGAGGCATGAACTTCAGGACGTCGGCGAAGTCCTCCCTCATGTGGAACCGCCGGGAGCGCGTGAGGACCATCCGCGCCGCTCTCTCGGTCGCCTCGTCGAACTCCCGATCGCCGATGCCGGGCTTGTGCACGGGAGGATCGAACAGAATGCACGCCGACAGCCGGTGCAGGGCGCGCGAACCGAGAGAAGGCGAGACGAGGGCCGTGAGGGCCGACAGGGAGTGGAACACCCCGATGGTGGGCTTGTCCCCGTAGCTCTCGAGCACCGCCGCGACGACCTCGTCCTGATCCCGCACCAGGTTCGGGAAATTGTGGTCGCTTCGGGTCCCCACCGCATTCCACCCGTGGTTCCTCAGATCGTAGACAACCAGATCGAAGTCCCGGAGGAGAAGCGACCAGAAGGGGTAGTAGAAGTCGATCGCGAGCCCGTTGCCGTGGCAGAGCAGCAGCCGCGGGCCGGCGGCGTTGCCGTGGCGGCGGACGATCGTGACCGTGCCGTCGCCATGGCGTACCTCGCACACCGAGCGCGGTTCGGGCAACCGCCACACCGGCTCCGTGGTCATGCTGCTACCAGTCCGTGGATAGAGCCCCGCGAGCACCGAGAGCGGCGAGGCGCCGGGCTGGCAAGGCGCGACGAGGGGCCAATAGCAGCGCTATTGGGCTGAGGAGCAACGCAGAGCGCAGCCTTGGAAGTGTAAACTGCACCCCGTGCCGGCAGGGCTCAGGCGGTATGCGAATCAAGATGATCCACGAGACTTCGCAGGGTCCCGATCCCGGCCCACTGCTCGGCGGAGATCGACACGCCGAACTCCTTCTCGACGATCTTCATGAATGCGACCGCATTCAGCGAGGACACACCCGCGTCGGCAAAGCTGCCGTCGAAGTTGGGCGAGCGCCCAAGATCGAGATTCTCGTCAACGAGGGTCCTGAGACGGCTTTCATTGGACGACATACGCGGGCTCGGCTTTCGTGATGGGGAATCGCAACGGGGCCGGGGACCCGGCTATCTTCAACTCCCGCAACGCGGTTGTCAAGGAACACCGGTCGCGCCACCCCGGTCGCGCCGCCCGGTTTCGTCGCAACCGGCGGACCTCCGTCCCGGCCCCCGCACTTGCCGCCGGCCTGAGTCGTCAATACTGGTAAGACTCTCGCCGCAAACCGCGGCGGGTGTTCCGGCCGGCAAGGCCTGACACGAAAGGAGCACATGGCACGCCGTCCCAGAATCCTCCCCGCTCTGCTCCTCGGGCTTTCCTCGGCATGCGGCGATCCGGCCACCCCTCCCGCGCCACCCGTTCCCACGACCCTCGAACTGACCCCGGAGTCGCTGAACCTGGACGCCCTCGCCGCCACCGCAAGGTTCGCGGCCACGGTCTTCGATCAGCATGGACAGGAAATGACGGGCGTACCCGCTTCGTGGCGCTCGACCAGCCCCGCGGTCGCCACCGTCGACCAATCGGGGCTCGTGACCGCCGCCGGCAACGGATCGGCCTACGTCACGGCGACGGCCGGAGACGCGAAGGACTCGGCCCGGGTCGTCGTGCGGCAACGGCCCGCGTCTCTGTGGATCCGGCCGGGTCATCCCCAGCGAATGGAAGCGCTCGCCGATACCGTTCCCCTCACCGCCGAAGTGCTCGATCCCAACGGCCGGGCGATCGCCGGAGCCCCCGTCACCTGGTCCGCCGGCGACACCACGGTCGCGACGGTCAGCCAGTGGGGGCTGGTAACCGCCGTCGCCAACGGCTACACGACCGTCAAGGCGACCTCCGGCAGCCTGGTGGACTTCGTCGAGGTACGGGTGAGGCAGGTGCCGGCGGTGGTTCGGATGTCCCCCGCCGACGACACGCTGAGATTCGAATCCCTCGGTGACACCGTTCGGCTCTCGGCCGAAGTGCTGGACGCAAACGGCCACGCGGTCGAAGGCGTGCAGGTCGCGTGGTCCACCAGCGACCTGCATGTGGCCACCATCGACCGCGACGGGCTCGTAACCGCCAGGGGCAACGGCACGGCGGCCATTTCCGCGACCACCCATACCGTGACCGCGTCGACCCTGGCCGTGGTGGACCAGGTGCCGGTGATCCTCGAGTTGTCGTCGACGGGTGACCTGCTGGCCGTCGGCGACTCGGTCCGGATGACCGCGCGGGCTTTCGACGCGGGAGGTTCTCCCATCCTGGACGCCGGCTTCACCTGGACTTCCAGCGACATCGGGGTCGCGACCGTGAACGCGGAAGGATGGGTCCACGCCGTAGGCGAGGGGATGGCGGAGATCACGGTCACTCTGAAGGGACTGAGCGCATCCGCCACGGTGGTCACGGCGAGCCCGGACGAGATCGCGTTGCTGGCCTTCTTCCGGTCGACCGGCGGGCCGGCGTGGACCGAGAACGCCGGCTGGGCGACCGATGCGCCTCTGGCCGAGTGGCACGGGGTCGAAGTCGACGGGGCTGCGAGGGTCGTGTCCCTCATGCTGCCCGAAAACGACCTCGCCGGAAGGCTACCGCCGGAAATCGGCATGCTCACCGAGCTGAGGGAGTTGCGCCTGGAAGAGAATCTGCTCGACGGGAAGCTTCCCCCCGAGATCGGCAAGCTCCGAAACCTCGAGTGGCTTGGACTGGCCAGGAACAACCTGTCGGGCCCCGTTCCCCCCGAAATGGGCGCGATGGAGCGCCTCGAGGTCCTGGATCTCGCGCACAATCGTCTCACGGGGCCGATTCCGTCCGAACTCGCCGAACTGCCCAACCTGTGGTTTCTGGGCCTTTTCTTCAACGAACTGAGCGGGTCGATTCCCCCGGAAATCGGGGACTTCAGGAGTTTGCGGGTGCTCGACCTCTGCTACAATCGGCTGACCGGGTCCATTCCCCCGGAAATCGGACGGCTGAAGGAGCTGGAGACCCTGTCGCTGTGCGGCAACGATCAGAACCTGGGAACCCGCAACCGCCTGACCGGGGGGATCCCCCCGGAGATCGGCAGCCTGACCAATCTGAGGCGCCTCGACCTCGGTGCGAACCGGCTCACGGGACCGATCCCTCCCGAAATCGGCGGGCTGGGCCGGTTGGAGACGCTCCGACTGTACAGCAATCTCCTGACGCGCATTCCGCCCGAAGTCGGCCGACTCGAGAACCTCAAGTCCCTGTTCCTCTACGGCAACCGCCTCACCGGCTCGATTCCCCGGGAACTGGGCGATCTCGCGGCTCTGGATTCGCTTCTCCTGGGGCCGGGCTGGTCCAGCGGCGAGAACACCCTGACCGGGAGCATTCCCCCGGAGCTGGGCAACCTGACCTGGTTGCGAAAACTCGACCTTGGTCACAACGACCTGACCGGGAAGATCCCGAGCGAACTCGGGAAGCTGACGAGGCTCGTCTTCCTGCAGCTCGACTACAACCGGCTGTCGGGGCGGATTCCCGCCGAACTGGGGAAGCTCACCCGCCTCGAATGGCTGGTCGCCTGTGCCAACAGGCTGTCCGGGCCGATACCCTCGGAACTCGGCGAGCTTCGGGCTCTCGAACGCCTGTACCTCTGCCAGAACAGACTGGAGGGGCCCTTGCCGAAGGACATCGGCGACCTGGGCAGGCTCGTGCACATGTACCTCGGAGCCAATCGCCTGAGCGGCGAGTTCCCGGAGTCCATGCTGTCGCTGAAGCGCCTGACCGAGCTGTTCTGGCGCCGAAACAACGGACTGTGCGCGCCGAAGACCGAGGAGTTCGAGGACTGGCTCAGGGGCATTCCGAAGTCCTCCGAGATCTTCTGCGAAGCCGAGGCCATGATCGGGGGACGGGCGGATCCCGACCCGGCGGACCCGGGGATCTGTTCGCTTACGGTGGTCCGGGCGGCATCCGCCTCAGGGCGCGGCTCGGGGAACTTCGGTGCGGGCGCGGTGAACCCGGCAGGCCCGCGGAGGGAACGGGCGGGAGTCGGGACAACCCGGGAAGCGCTTCCGGGAACGCGGGACGTTCCCTGCAAGCGCGTAGGTTAGCCGTCCGTGCGGGACTTGCGCCGCTCCGCATTGCTCCTCTGTCTCGCCTCCGCGTGCGACCCGGGAACCGAGCCCGTCGTTCCGGTGCGGCTCGATGTCTCGCCGGACTCCCTGAACTTCGAGGCGCTCGCCGTCTCCGCCGGGCTCACGGCAACGGTTTACGACCGGGATGGCAAGGTGATCACGGACGCATCCGTGGCTTGGCGGTCCTCGAGTACCCCGGTCGCCACCGTCGACCAGGCGGGACTGGTAACCGCCGCCGACAACGGATCGGCCTATGTCGTGGCCGTTGCCGGAGACGCGCGGGACTCGGCCCGGGTCGCGGTGCGGCAGAAGCCCGTGTCGCTGAGGATCCTGCCCGCCGGGTCCCTTCGACTCGAAGCCCTGGGCGATACCGTACGCCTCACCGCCGACGTGCTCGATGCGAACGGCCAGCCGATCGCCGGAACCTCCGTGGACTGGGCCGCCGCCGACACGACTATCCTCACGGTGGACCGGCAGGGCCTGGTGACGGCCGTCGACAACGGAACCACGACCATCCTTGCGACCTCCGGCGGTCTGGCCGACTCCCTCTCCGCCGAAGTGGAACAGGTGCCGGCGCAGGTGCGGCTCTCACCCGCCCGGGACCCGCTGAGGTTCGAGTCACTCGGTGACACCGTCCGCCTCTCCGCCGAGGTGCTCGACTCGAACGGCCACCCAATCGAGGGCGTGTCCGTGACCTGGTCCGTCAGCGATACGACCGTGGCCACCGTCGACCGGGATGGACTCGTCACCGCCAGGGGCAACGGAACCGCGGCGGTGTCCGCCTCCACGCGGACCGTGACCGGGACCGCCAGGGTCGAAGTGGACCAGGTGCCGGTGGTCATGGAGGTGCTCTCCGCCAGGGACCTGCTCGCCACGGGTGACTCGATCCAGGTGACGGCGGAGGCCTTCGATGCAGGCGGCTCCCGGATCGAAGACGCCGCATTCATGTGGACGTCGAGCGACACCACGGTCGCCACCGTGGACTCGGACGGATGGGTGCACGCCCTGGAGGAGGGGTCGATTCGGATCACCGCCACGCTCAAGGGTCTGAGCGCGTCCGCGGGGCTGACCGTCGCCGGCCCCGACAAGACGGCGCTCCTGTACCTCTTCCGGTCGGCCAACGGCAAGCTGTGGACAAGGAGCGGCAACTGGGGAACGGACGCGCCTCTGGCCGAGTGGCACGGCGTGCACGTCGATGCCCGCGGACGCGTCGATTCGCTGGTCCTCACCCTGAACAACCTGGCCGGACCCATTCCTCCCGAAATCGGCAAGCTGACCGGGCTGAAGTACCTGCACCTGGAGGCGAACCTGCTCACCGGCGGGATACCCCCAGAGATCGGCGGGCTCGAGAGCCTGCGGTGGCTCGGGTTGTTCGGGAACCATCTGGAAGGACCTCTCCCGGCCGAGATCGCGGACCTGGACCAGCTCAGGATCCTGGACCTGTCGTTCAACGGGTTCACGGGCTCGATTCCGGCGGGACTCACCCGGCTCCCCCACCTCTGGTACGTGGGCCTCTTCTTCAACGAACTGACCGGCGAGATTCCCCCGGAAATCGGCGACTTCCCCAGCCTGAGGGTTCTCGACCTCAGCTACAACCGGCTGACGGGACCGATTCCCCCGGAAATCGGCAATCTGGAGAAACTGGAGAGCCTGCTGCTGTTCGGCATCGACACCAACCCCGAAGAAGGGAATCGGCTCACCGGCGCGATCCCGCCCGAGATCGGCAACCTGGCCAACCTCAGGGTGCTCAACCTGGGCGCGAACCTGCTCGAGGGACCGATCCCGCCGGAACTCGGCAAGCTGGCAAAGCTGGACTCGCTGGGGCTGTACAGCAACCTGCTCACCGACCTCCCTCCCGAACTCGGTGAGCTGGCCGACCTTCAATACCTGTCCCTGTACGGCAATCGTCTCACCGGATCGATACCGGTGGAAATCGGGGAGCTGGCGAATCTGCACACGCTGCTTCTGGGAAGGGGCTTCACCAGCGGCAACAACGCCCTGTCCGGTTCCATTCCCGGTGAACTGGGCGACCTCGCGCGGCTGGAGAAACTCGATCTGGGCGGCAACAGGCTCACCGGCCCGATCCCGCGCGAATTAGGGCGCCTGAGCAGACTCGAGTTCCTGGAGCTCGGCAGCAACGGCCTGAGCGGCCCGATCCCGGCGGAGCTGGGCAATCTGACCCGCCTGACCCGTCTGGCGGTATGTCCCAACGAACTGTCGGGCCCGATTCCGGGGGAGATCGGGAAGATGCGGGCTCTCTACTACCTGTTTCTATGTTCGAACAGCCTGTCGGGCGATCTGCCTTCCGAGATCGGCAACCTGACCAGCCTGCGCCACATCCATCTCGGGGCCAATCGCCTGACCGGCGAATTGCCCAGGTCCATGTTGTCGCTCAAGCGTCTGCTGGAGTTCCGCTGGCCGAGAAACGACGGGCTCTGCGCTCCCGGGACCGAGGAATTCGAGGAGTGGCTCGAGAGCATCCCGTCATCTTCGGACATCTATTGCGAATCGGAATCGATGTATGTGAACCGGACGGACACCGGGGCGGCGAATGCGGGCGGATGTCTGGTGACGGTGGCGGCGGCCCGGTCCGCCGGGGGGCGCGGTCCGCGGGACCGCAGGGGCGGCATGGGGGGCATCGAGGCCAGGCTGAGGGCCCGCGCGGGGGAGGGGGCGGGGATGGGGCCGCCGGCGACGCTGGTTGTTCCGTGCGAGGCGGAAACCCGGAGCAACCGGTGAATCGGCTCATGAAGTGCGTATCCCCCTTCGAGGTCACCCGCTGGGACGCCATGCCCTTCGGTGAAGAGGGAGAGGGCCCTCTCCTCTCGGAAGCACACGTCGCCAAGCGTTACAGCGGCGGTCTCGACGGAGAGGGCCGCGTGCGGTTGCTGATGTGCCGGGCCAGCGCCGACGGACCGCTGGAGAACGCCGGATACGTCGCGGCGGAGCAGGTCTCGGGCACGCTCGGCGGCCGCAAGGGCACATTCGTGCTCCATCACTGGGGAATCGCCGAACCGGGAGCCCCACCGCGCACCGGCGGCCACGTCGTGCCGGGTTCGGGGACCGGCGGGTTGGCGGGACTGTCGGGCACCATGGAGATCCACGTGGATGCGGACGGCAGGCATACGCTCACCCTGGAGTATGAGATCGGGCAGGCCACCCCATGACCCCGCCCCGCTCCCACCACCTCCCCCGCACGCTTCGCGGCCGCATCGCCACGATCGCCTTCCCGCCGGCCATGGCCCCTTGGGGGCTATGAGTCACAAATCCCGTTGCCCTTGTGGTCCTCGATCGAATCGAGCCACTCCTGGAAATCATCGTCGGCGGGAGCACAGAGGTCGGTGTCGTGCCAGTGGAACAGCGAGAGGGGCAAGCCGATCAACTCCCTCGGCAGCGGCCCGGTCAGCGGGTTGCCGAAGATCGACAGGCTGTTCAATTCACCGAGGTCACCGATTTCCGCCGAGATCGAGCCGGTCAGCTCGTTGTTCGAGAGATCGATGTCCGTCAGATAGTGCAAATCCCAGAATTCCCCCGGGATCGGGCCCGTCAGCCGGTTGTCGGAGACATTGAACCGCCTCATGTTCCTGAACCCGGGGATCGGGCCCGTCAGTTCGTTGCCGGAGAGATCGAGCGAAATGAGCCGCAGCGAATCCCCGAGCACGGGCGGAATCGTACCCGCCAGCCGGTTGTTGGACAGATCGAGATGTCTCAGTTGCCTCGTGAGCTTCCCGAGCTCGAGCGGGATCGAGCCCGTCAGCCGGTTGTCCCGAAGAATGAGGTTCTGCAACGTCCAGAAATTCCCGAGTTCGGGCGGAATCGCGCCGGTCAGTTCGTTGCCGTTGAGACGGAGCCACCACAGCGGACCTATGTTCCCGAGTTCGGGCGGAATCGTGCCGGTCAGCCGGTTGTTGGAGAGATCCAGCATCTGCAATCCCAGGTTCCCGAGTTCGGGGGGAATCGAGCCGGTCAGGTCGTTGTCGTTGAGGTGGAACCACTCCAGTGCGGGCAGACTACCGAGTTCGGGCGGGATCGAACCCGTGAGTTCGTTCATGGCAAGATCGAGGTTCACCAGATTCCGGAGCTTCCCGAGTTCGGACGGGATCGAGCCCGTCAACGCGTTGACGTCGAGATCCAAGCCCCTCAGATTCCGGAGATCTCCCAACTCGGACGGGATCGTGCCTGTCAGCTGATTTTCTTCGATCCATAGCACCTCCAGATCGCTGAGCCGGCCGAGTTCAGGCGGGATCGACCCGGTTATTCGGTTGCCGAACAGCACGAGAACACGCAGCGTCTGCACCGTCCCCAACTCGGGAGGCAACTCGCCTGTCAGCCCGTTCCCATACAGCGACAACTCCGCGACGCCCCGCGCAGGCATGCTGTCCTCGGTCCTCACACCGTACCATCTGAAGAGCGGTGCGTCCGTTTTCCAGTTCCTGTCGTTCACCCAGCCGTCCCCGCCCATCTCTCCGTGGATCTTGTACAGCACCCCGACCTCACCCAATCCGACCACTATCGTGGCAACGGCCGTCAGCTCTCCAGCCGAGGCCTGCACGGTCGTCGTTCCAACCGCCCCACCCCTCACCAGTCCATCTTCCGAGACCGTCGCTATGTCGTTGGCGGTGCTCGACCAGACCACCGGGATGTCCATCATGGCGACGTCATTCTGATCCAGCACGCTGGCCGTGAGTTGCGCCGTCCCGCCGACATCTTCCAGGACCACGCTCTCGGGTGAGATCCTGATGCTCGTTGCCACGGGAACCGGGTCGGCGCACCCGCCGCCCAACGCCAACGCCACCATCGCCGGCACACCCCCGAGATTCCGCGGGGCACCTGGTCCGATTCGTCGCATGGCGCCCACCTCCTCGCTGCAAATGACTCCACTCGCTCAGACTTCCACATAGTTGCCCGACGGGGTCCGGTTCGTCAAGCCGGGCGACCACCATCGTTGTCCCGGTCAATGCCGGACCGTAAGCTACCCTCGGCAATCCGCAGCGACACCCCCACCCCGGCCGACCCCATGACCCCTCCCCGCTCCCACTACCTCCCCCGCACGCGCCGCGGCCGCATCGCCACCATCGCCTTCCTCGCGGCGATGGCCATGGCGCAACCCCCCATCGTCCACGGCCTCATGAACCGCACCGAGCCGCTCGTCCTCGGCACGCCCTTCCTCTTCGCCTACCTCTTCGGCGCGTACTGCCTCATGATCGCCGTGCTCGTCTGGGCCCTCCGCAAGGGAGTGTAGCCGTTCAATGCAACCCTGGGTCGTCTCCACCTCGCTGATCTTCATCTACCTGATCGCTACCATCGTGATCGGGGTCCTGGCCAACCGGAAGGGCACGTCCAGCATGGAGGACTTCTTCCTCTACGGGCGGCAGGCCGGGGTCATCGTCCTCTACCTGACGGTGGTGGCCACCTTCCACTCCGCCTTCGCCTTCCTGGGCTCGGGCGGGTTCTTCTTCACGCACGGGATCGGGTTCTGGATGGCCGGGACCTGGACGGTGCTGGTCGGGGCCATCACCTACACGCTGGGGACGCGGATCTGGGCGCTGGGCAAGAAGTTCGGCTACATCACGCCCGCCGACCTGATCGCGGACTTCTACGAGAGCGAAGCGGTGCGGGTCATCGTGGCGCTGGTGTCGGTGATCTTCACCCTGATCTACATCCAGGTGCAGGCGCAGGGGCTCGGGTACATCCTCTCGGTCGCGACCGGCGACCGGATCTCCTTCGAGCTGGCTTCGCTGATCCTGCTCGTGGTCGCCGCCGCCTATCTCATGGTGGGTGGCCTGCGCGCGGTCTACTGGACCGACGTGATCCAGGGGATCTGGATGTACGTCGCCGTGTGGGCGGGCAGCCTGCTGCTGACCTACAAGCTCTTCGGCGGACCGATCGAGCTGTGGAGGCGGCTCATGGCGGAGCGGCCCGACCTGCTGAGCCTGCCCGGCCCGGAGGGCTTCTTCACGCCGGGGATGTGGGTCGGCATGACGATCGCGCTCTCCTTCGGGATCATCTTCCAGCCGCACATGATGATCCGCTACTTCACGGCCGCCTCCGACCGCACCCTGAAGGTCCTCGGCGCCACCACCCCGATCTACCTCATGACGCTCTTCATCCCGGCGGCGTTCGTGGGGCTCGGCGGCGCCCTCATCCTCCCCGAACTCGCGTCTCCCGACCGCGTCTTCCCGGAGCTGCTATTCCAGTACGCGCCCCCGTGGCTGACCGGCCTGATCCTGGCAGGCGCCACCGCCGCGGCGATGTCCACGCTGGACTCGATCCTGCACTCCAACATGACCGTGCTCACGCGGGACGTGTACCAGCGCTACATCGCGAAGGATCGCAGCCAGGGCCACTACCTGGCCTTCGGACGCTGCGTGGTGGTCGTGCTGCTCGGGGCGGGCTTCTACCTGACCGTCTCGCAGCTCGACTTCCTGGTCACCCTGGTGACGCTCTCGGGAGCGGGCGCGCTCCAACTGATGCCGGCGGTGCTCGGCGTCTGCTACCCGGGCCGGCGGCTCAACACGGCGACGGGCGTGGTGGCGGGTATCCTGGCCGGCCTGGTCACGCTATACCTGACCCGGGTCCAGTTCCCGCAGCCGCTGGGAATCCATGAGGCGCTCTGGTCGCTGGCGGTCAACTTCGCGGTCACGATCATCGTGTCCCGGTTCACGCGGCCGCCCTCCGAGGCCACGGTCGAGCGCATCCACGGCGAGTTGGAGCGGTTCGTGTACGATCGCTAGCGGTCCGGGACGGCCCGCCGCACTCTCCGCGTCCGGGCGTAGCGGGGGGCGGGGGAGTTCACACCGGTCCCGACCCGCGGGAAACAGCCGCCGGGGGGCGAATTGTACACGATTTCGCATCCAAACTCTTGCGCGGACAAGAGCTTGGCCCCACGTTCGCCCCGCTCATCCGCAACTGGTCCACTTCCGCAAAGGAGATAAACCGTGGACAAGAATTGGGTAGTTGCATCCGTCGTAGCGGCCGTCGCCATGTTCGTGCTCAACCTGTTGGTGGGGGCGGTCGGCGGTGACTTCATGTCCGCAGCCATGGCCGCCGAGGGTACCTGGCAGTCGATTGTCGGACACCTGTTCGCCGGTTCCGTCCTGGCCCTGGTGCTGGGGTGGAGGGGAACGGGCGATGCTGCCGACGGTGCGAAAGCGGGTGCCACGTTGGGCGTCCTTCATGCCCTGAGCGGCAGTTTCGCCGGCATGGAGGCGTTCGACATGATGGGGCTCATCGGAGCGCTGGTCACCGGCATCGTGGTGTACGGTGTGAGCGGTGCCGCGGTGGCGATGGCGCCCACCGGAGGAGGCGACGCCTAGCACAGCGGCAGGGCGTCCCAATCGATCACTCCACGCTACGCCCGTCACGGGCGCCGCCGGCCGGCGCACGGGTGGCGGGCGTAGCGTGGCTTTCCCGAAGGATCGGGACCGGGCTCTCCGCCTTCCGCGGGCTTCTCAGTCCAGGCGGTCGTCGATCTCGTAGCCGGCGGACGCGACGGCGGATGCCTGCGCTGTGGAGTCGAAGCTCACGTCGATCCGTCCGAGTCTCATTCCGCCCCACCCGACCTGGTTGACCACGGTGAACCCGCCATGGCGCCGGTCGAAGACCTCGGCCTCGTCGAGAAAGGTGTGGGTGTGGCCGCCCAGAATCAGGTCGATCCCGGGGACCTCGGCGGCCAGCACCCGGTCGCTGGGACGGGAGGGGTCGCCGTAGCGGTATCCCAGGTGCGACAGGCAGATGATGAGTGAGCATTCCTGTTCGCGCAGCTCCCGGCACGCCTCGCGCGCGGCCGCCACCGGGTCCGTGTGTACGACGCCCTTGTGAAGGCTGGCCAGCACCAGCTTCTCAAAGGCGATGCCCAGCCCGAAGATCCCCACCCTGACGCCGCCGAATTCGCGAATCGTCCAGGGCTCCACGTGCCCCGCCAGCGCCGATCCGCCCACGTCGTAGTTGGCCGAGACGAACTCGAAGCCCGCCTCCGGCAGCATCGCGACCAGCCCGTCCACGCCGTTGTCGAAGTCGTGGTTGCCCAGAGTGGCCACGTCGTAGCCCATCGCGGTCATGGCCCGGAACTCGAGCTCCCCGCCGAAGAAGTTGAAGTACGGCGTCCCCTGGAAGATGTCCCCCGAGTCGACGAGCAGTACGTGTTCGTTGGCCTCCCGCACCCGCCGGACCAGCGTCGCGCGCCGGGCCGCACCTCCCAGTCCCTGGAAGCGACCGCCGTCCATGGGAAAGGGATCCATCCGCGAATGGGTGTCGTTGGTGTGCAGCACCACCAGCCGGACGCCGTCCGCGTGCAGGAGGGGGCCGTAGGAGAGGTCTCGTCCGCCGCTTCGGGAACGGGGCGAGGACCGCGCCCACAGCGGTTCGACCCCGGCCAGCCCCGCAACCCCACCCAGGCCCAGCACGCGCACGAAATCGCGCCGCTTCATCGGTCGCACCCCGTGGACGAACGCGGCTCCTCGCCGCTCACGGTGCTCCGGCGGGCCGATCCGCGGACTTCCTCTTCCTCCCCTTCCGTGCCGGCCCTCCGTATGCGGCCATCCAGAACCGGGCTCACCGTGCCGCGCTCCCGCAGGTACTCCACGAAGGCGGTGCGGATGAGGATGCCGAGCTCCTCGCGCGCGCCGGGCTCCACCTCCCACAGCACGCCCCAGGCCCCCCCGCCGTTGACCAGGTAGTCCACCGTGGCAAGGCGGTAGATGCGGTCCGGATCGACCGGCTCCCCGTCGACGCGGACGTTGATCGCGTCGTCGCCGTCCAGCTCCATCGTCCACCCCGCGACGGGCTCCCCGGTGGTGCGCGCGATCTGGTCGGCCAGCTCCTCCAGCTGCGCGCCGGAGAGCGACAGCACAATGACGAAGTTCTCGAAGGGCAGGAGCTCGTACGCGTGGCGCATGAGGATCGGGCCGGCCGCGAGCGGGATGCGGAGACCGCCTTCGTTGACGAGGGAGGCGTGTACCGTGTCGCCCGAATGGCCGCGGGCGGCGTGGAGGAGCGCCTCGGCCACCAGATTGTCGAGCGTGCCCTCCGGGTCGTCCTTGGAGAAGTCCCCTTCGGCATGACCGAGCACCACCGCGAGCTGTTCCTCGAGCTGCTCCCGGTAAGGCGCGATCATGGCCTCCACGTCGGGTGCGGGCTCGATGCCGTCGCCGACCCGGGTGAAGTCGACATGAGTCTCCTGGATGGCGAAGGGCGCGGGGGCTGGTTGTGGGGCGCCGGAACAGGCGGCCAGTACCAGCGCCGCGGCGGGCGTGCCGAGGGCGGGCCGTTTCATCGTTCATCCTCCGGAGCGCTTCCCGTGGCGCGAAGCAGGTCGTAGTACGAGACCCAGGCCTCGGTCGTCAGGGAGAGCGCGCTCAGCTGCGCCACCTGAAACGCACCCGCCGCGTCCAGGAGTTCCAGCAGGGTCATCTCCTGTTCGGCGTAGGCCGCCGTCGCCGAAGCGAGCAGCGCCTCTCCATCGGTTCGGAGACCCTGCGCCGCGGCATCGAGCCGTGCCCGGTTGGACGAATAGCGATCCGAGGCGGCCAGCACGTCATACCGCGCCATCTCCCGCCGAAGTTCCAGACGGTACGCGGCGGCGGAGCTATGGGCGGCAGCCTCCTCCCTGGTCCCGGATCCCCGGTCGAAGAGCGGCAGTGGGACATCGAGCCCGATGCTGGCGCCCCCGAAACCATCATCATGGTGCCGGTATCCAAGCCCGAGACTCGGGACGGGCACCCAATAGGTCCGGGCCACGTCCAAACCGGCCCGCGCCGCGTCCAGTTCGCTTGCCGCCGCCTCCACGTCCGGACGGCCGTCGAGGGCGGCCAGCGCGGCCTCCCGGCCTATCATGGGCGGCACGCCATCCAGCCCCTCCGACGGACCGATCTCCCGCATTTCGGTTCCCGGTTCAACGAGCACGGCGAGATTCCTCCTGGCCGCACGGGTGCGAAGCACCGCTTCCTCCAGCTCCTGTTCGGCCTCCACCCGTGCGAGTCGCAGCCGCCGGGCCTCAAAGGCCGAAATGTCACCCGCCTCGAGGCGGGCCTCCGCATCCTCCGCCACCGATTGAATCACCGCCGCGGTCCGCCGCACAATCGACTCCGCCTCTTCCGCGAACCAGGCCCGCACATACGCCTCCCGCACCTCGAAGGCCAACTCGACCGAGTCGGCGCGCAGACGGGCGGACCCGGCGCGGATCGTGTGCGTGGCGGCGCGTGCCCGTGCGTTGGTCCGGCCGGGCCACTCAACCTGCTGGAGGAGCTGGAAGGTCTCTTCCCGGGCCTTTTCCTCATTGTGACCGAGGTCGTCCCGTTCAAATGAGAATTGCGGATTGAAGTAGGCGCGGGACTGTCGGGCCCCCGCCATCAGCCCGGCGGCCTCGGACCTTGCGATCTTCAGCGCGAGGCTGTTCGCGGCGAACGCCTCGAGCGCCTCGGCGAGTGAGACCCGGCGCACCGCTTCCTGCCCGATTGCGGCCGACGGCGCGAGCAGTACGCCACAAACGACCGGAACAGGCGACGGCCGTGCTCTCGATTGTCGCATGGATTCTCCTCGGCCAAGTGGTCTCCGACACCTACCCTACGGCCTCACGGCGCGTATGGACAGGGAGGATCGCGCCGCATGTCGGCAACGCCGCCACAGGCTCGCCCGCCGCCCGGGGAGTGCAACAGGTCGTGCCGGAACCGATCGCGATGTGCTTCAGCGGGGGCAAGGACAGTTGCCCGGCGCTGCGCGCGTTGCAGCGGGACGGGGAGTACCGCGTCAGGACGCTGATAACGACCGTGACCGACGCATACGACCGCGTCAGCATGCACGGGGTGCGGCGCTCGCTGCTGCGGGAGCAGGCCGCGTCGCTCGGGATCGGGCTGGTTGAGGTGGCGGTGCCGCCGAAGTCCTCCAACGAGGTGTACGAGCGGGCGATGGGGCGGGAGTTCGACCGGCAGCACGCCGCAGGCATCCGCCGAGTCGCCTTCGGGGACATATTCCTGGAGGATCTGCGCGAGTACCGCGAGTGCCAGCTGGCCCAACGCGGGCTCGAAGCGGTCTTCCCCATCTGGGGACAGCCGACGGATCGGCTGGCGCGCTCGTTCATCGACGACGGGTTCGAGGCGGTGACGGTCTGCGTGAGCCTGTCGATGCTGAGCGCCTCCTTCGCGGGGCGTGGATTCGACGAGGCTTTCCTGGCGGACCTGCCTCCCGATGCCGATCCCTGTGGCGAAAACGGTGAATTCCACACCTTCGTGAGCGCCGGACCCATCTTCCCCGGCGCCGTGCCGGTCGCTCGCGGCGAGGTGGTGGAGCGGGACGGTTTCGCCTTCTGCGATCTGGTCGCGGCCGGGCCGGGTCAGCCCTCCCACACCTCCTCGAAGACACGCAGGTAGACGCCAACGTGGTGCCCTTCGCGGGGCCCTCCGCGCGGCGCCGGTCGTTCGCCGCGGTTGCCATTCGGCGACTTCGAGGGGGAAGTTGCAGCCTGCCCGGCGAGCCGCCACGCAGCCCCGCGACCGTTCTTCACAACGTTGAGATTCACAGACATGTCCCTTGCGCATGCCCTTGAGGGCGTCAGAGTGCTCGATCTGTCCCGGCTTCTTCCCGGCCCGTTCCTGACCATGATCCTCGCCGATCTCGGCGCCGACGTGGTGAAGGTGGAGGAACCGCTCCGGGGCGACTACATGCGCGACTTCCCGCCTCGCGGCGACGGCGCGTCCGGCCGCTATCTCTCGGTCAACCGCAACAAGCGCTCGGTCACCATGGACCTGAAGGACGCCGGCGAGCGGGAGCGATTCCTGGGCATGGCGGCGCGCGCCGATGTCGTCGTCGAGAGTTTCCGGCCCGGGGTGGTGGACAGGCTGGGGGTGGGATGGGCCGCGCTGAGCGATCGCAACGAACGCATCATCCTCTGCTCGATCTCGGGGTACGGGCAGACCGGTCCGTACCGCGACCGCGCCGGCCACGACATCAACTACCTGGCACTGGCCGGGGTGCTGGGAATGAGCGGCCGGGATCCGTCAGGCCCCCCCGAGCTTGCCGGCGTGCAGATCGCGGATCTTGGCGGCGGCGCCATGTGGGGCGCAATCGCCATTCTCACAGCCCTGATCGATCGCGACCGCACGGGCCGGGGCGAGCATCTCGACATCTCGATGACCGAGGGAGCGCTCGCCATGCTGGCCGGCGAGTTCGGGATCGTCCACGCCGAGCCTGCGCCGCCGACACGGGGGACGGGGCTGCTGAACGGCGGGGCGGCACGTTACGGCGTCTACGAGACGAGGGACGGCAAGTACCTGAGCGTGGGGGCGCTCGAGCCGCAGTTTCTCAATCGGCTGGCGGGGGCGGCCGGGCTGGAGCTGCGGCCGGGGGCGGAGGATGACGCCGAACTTCGCAGCCGGTTGACCCGGGTCATCGCCACGAGGACGCGGGACGAGTGGGCGCGCGCGTTGGCCGGGCACGACTGCTGCTGCGAACCGGTCCTGGAACTGGACGAGGTGCCGGAGCACGCACTGCACCGTGAACGGGGGGTCTTCTTCGAGGCGGCGGACGAGGACGCGCCGGGGACGCTGCAGGTGCGCACACCGCTGGGGATGCCGGCGGGGCGAAGGCGGGCTCCGAAGCTGGGGGAGCACAACGAGGAGGTGTTTCGGGAGTACGGCGTGTAGCGGCCGAAACCTCCGAAACGACGCTCCCGTTACAAAGGGCACACCGAGCAGTCACTTGGGCCAGAGAGGTGTAGGTTGGCGGGCGTGGCGGACATCGTGGAAAACCCCTGCCGGCACTCGGGCGTGGTTCCCCACGGACCCGCGAGCGACCCTTGACCCGGCGCGTCTTCGTCGCCCTCAGCCTGGGGGGCGTCGCGGTGGCGACCTGGCTTGTGCTCACGCGGAGCGGCCCCGCGCCCGAAGCCCTCCTGGCCCTCGCCCCCGCCAACCACGCCGCCGCATTCGCCACGACCGTGGTGGATACGGTGCTGCGCGCGGCTCGCCTGGTGGTCCTTGGCACGGCGATGGGCATCCAGATCCCCCTTTCGGCTTCCATCCGGGCGCACCTCGCGGCGGACGGTGCGGCCGCGGTCGCCCCGGTCCGTTTCGGCTCCGATGCCGCGAAGGCCCTCGTTCTGCGGCGGCATCACATACGCGGCGGGCACATCGGCGCCCTGATGGTCGGCGAAGCCGTCTGCGAGGCGACCATGCTGCTCTTCTGCGCCGCCGTCCTGGTTCTTTCCCTGGACGTTCCCCTCCTCGCCACGACCGGGCCGCTGGCCTGGTCCCTCGGCAACCTGGCGCTGGTGGCCTTCGCCGTCCGCCTTGCGCCGTCCCGAGACGCGCGCGCGCCGCGGATTCTCACGCGACTGCGGATGTCCGAACAGCGATGGGGCCGCATCAAGAGAATCGCCGCCGACTTTCGCGAGGCCGCCGGGAGGTTGCGCCGCATGGGCCGCATACACCTTGCGCTGCTGGCGCTGACGACACTGGGGCACATCGCGGCGCGGCTTCTCACGCTTCCCGCGCTGGTCGGCCCCGGCGTCGCCCTGGCCAACCCGGAACCCCTCTTCGGGTGGCCCTTCTTCCTCCTCTACGGTGGCCGCCTGATTCCCGCCCCGGGCGGCGCCGGGCTGATCGAAACCGGGTTCGCGGCCACCGTCGCCGGCCATGTGCCGGACGCCCGGCTGGGTTCACTCGCCTTCTGGTGGCGATTCTACACCTTCCACCTGGTGGCGATTGCGGGGTGGCTGACGTTCGTCGCCGCTTCGGGGCGGCGGAAGCGGGGCGGGGTCGATGGCGGAAGCATGGGCGACGGCCGTGCAACCCGGTGACGGGGTATCAATGTCAACGGAAGGGGCCCCCCGGGGGACCATGATGTGGCCCTCAATCCCACTCGAGACACCCGGATTTCATGACCCGCAGCGCCGCACTCGTCATCGTCTTCCATGCCGCGGCCCTCTCCTCCGCCGGCGCCCAGACCCCCTCCCCCCCGGACACCGCCCTCACGCACCGGGGCGGCTACACGCCCCCGACCGTGACCGCCGTGCGGGCCGAGATCGCCCCCGCCCTCGACGGCCGCCTGGACGACGCGGTCTGGCAGATCGCGATACCCGCCACCGGGTTCCGCCGCAACCGGCCCGGTGACGGCAATCCGGCCGGCGAACGCACCGAGGTGCGGGTCGCGTACACCGGCGACGCCCTGTACATCGGGGCCCGCATGTACACCCGCGACCCGGGCCAGGTCTCGCGGCTGCGCGGACGGCGCGATTCCTTCATGCAGTCGAACGACCAGTTCCAGGTGCAGATCGACTCCTACCACGATCACCGCACCGCTTTCGTATTCGGCGTCACGCCCGCGGGGGGCCGCAACGACCTGGTGGCCCCCAACGACGGCTACCGGGGGATCGACGCCGGGTGGGACCCCGTGTGGGACGCGGCCACCAGGGTCGACTCGCTCGGGTGGGTGGCCGAGATGCGGATCCCCTTCTCCCAGCTGCGGTTCGGCGACGATGAGAGACAGGTGTGGGGGATCAACTTCCGCCGCGACATATTCCACCTGGGCGAGGGAGTCACCTGGAGCTGGCGGCCGCCCACCGAGCCGGGCTGGACCTCGCAGTTCGGCCACCTGCTCGGACTGGCGGGAATCCGCCGGCCCGGGCGGCTGGAGATCATGCCCTACGGGGTCACCCACGCGGCCTACGACCAGCGTGCCGACCCCGCGAGCCCCTTCGACGACGGGTCGGTGACCGGCGGCACGGTGGGCGTCGACCTGAAGTACGGGCTCACCGGCGGGCTCACCCTCGACGCGACCTTCAACCCGGACTTCGGCCAGGTCGAGGCCGACCCGGCGGTCGTCAACCTGTCGGCGTTCGAGACCCGCTTCGAGGAGCGCCGCCCGTTCTTCGTCGAGGGTTCCGGCCTCTTCGGCTTCGGCGGGCTCGAAGGGCTCGACTTCTTCTATTCGCGGCGGGTGGGACAGCGGCCCGCGCTGTCGGCGTACGGGAAGGGAACGTTCGTGGACCAGCCGCGCGCCTCCACGATCCTCGGCGCCGCCAAGATCACGGGGCGGACCGAGTCCGACCTGGTGGTCGCCTTCATGAACGCGACCACCCAGCGCGAGAAGGCCCGGTTCAGCGACGGCGTGGACATGCCGGTCGGAGAGACTCCCGTCGACCCCCTCACCAACACGACCGCGCTCCGGATCCGCAAGGACATGCGGCAGGGGAGCAGCTTCATCGGCGTGGTCGCCACCGGGGTCGTGCGCGACCTCGACGACGAGGTGTTCAACGGCCTGCGGGACCGCGCCTTCGCCGGCGGCGTGGACTTCCTGCACAGGTTCGGGAACCGCACCCACTCGGTCCAGGGGTGGTTCGGTGGCAGCTACGTGCAGGGGGACGCGCCGGCCATGCTGCGGGCCCAGGCGTCGCCGGTGCGCTACTACCAGCGTCCCGACCAGAGCTACGTGGAGATCGACCCCGAACTCACCTCGATGACCGGGTACGCGGGAGAACTCGCGCTGGGCAGGATCGCGGGCGAGTGGACCTGGGGCGTGGAGGGAAGCCTCGTCTCACCGGGGTTCGAGATGAACGACGCGGGGTTCCAGACCGTCGCCGACCTGGTCGCCTTCTCGGGTGGAGGGGGGCGGCGCTGGGTGCGGCCCGGAGGGATCTTCCGCAACGCGAACGTGAATCTCCACTTCGCCGAACGGCGCAACTTCGGCAACCAGGTCCTGCACCGCGGGCCTGCACCTGAACTCGGGCGGTCAGACCAACGGCTTCCGCAGCTTTCGCCTGCGCGCGAACTACGGCTTCCGCAGCCGGAACACCCGCGCGACCCGAGGCGGCCCCGCCATCGTGAATCCGGCCCGCTGGGACGGCAACCTGTGGTGGAGCGGCGACGGTCGCAGTGCCGTGTCCGGCGGAGTCTACGTCTCTTACGGCGGGGACGAAGAGGGTTCGTACCTGGGGGCGATCGCGCCCAGCATCCGGGGACGCACCGGGGGATCGTTCAGCTGGAGCCTTTCGCCCCGGCTGAGCCGGAGCCGGTCGGCGGCCTTCTACGTCGGCCAGGTCCCCGATCCCACGGCCGGACCCACCTACGGCACCCGCTACCTCTTCGCCGGCCTCGAACGGGCGACGCTCAGCATGACCGCGCGCATGGATCTTGCGCTCACGCCCCGCATGACGCTCCAGGTCTACGGCGAGCCCTTCGTTTCCATCGGCGACTACGAGGACTTCGGCGCCCTGAAGGCGGGCGGTACGTTCGATTTTCTCCGTTACGGCGAGGAAGGGTCCACGATCTCGCGGGACGGCGACTTCTACAGCGTTGACGCCGACGGGCCCGGTCCGGCCGGGGCCATCCGGTTTCCCGACCCCGATTTCCGCGTGCGTTCGTTCCGCGGCAACGTCGTCCTGCGCTGGGAATACCTGCCCGGTTCAACGCTGTTCGTCGTCTGGACGCAGGACCGCTCCGGCCACATTCGCGACGCCCGCGCCGAGTGGATGCGGGAATTGCGGGACCTGTTCGACGATCCCATGAAGAACGTGCTGCTGGTGAAAGCGAGCTACTGGCTCAACTTCTGAACGGGCGAGGGCGGGCGCCATGGGGTACGGCGGCCTCGTCGGAGTCCAGCGCCCCCGACCTGATGGTCGTAACGTGCAGGTTGAGCCTGTGGTTGACCCGCAGGCCGAAGACCCCGTCGGTCGAGAGGTCCCCGCGCGGCCCGGACCAGACCTGTTCACCGTTGACGAAGAACCTCAGTTCGTCGCCCCGGGCCTCGAGGGCGAGCACGTTCTTGGCCGTGGTCCGGTCTTCCGGCTTTGTGGCGAAGGACATGATGGCCGCATGGGGCGTCCAGTTCCGCACCACCGCCGTGCCCGTGCCGGAGCGCGTCTTGACCAGGAACTCCCCGCCCTCGCGCAGGAGGAAGTAGGTGTAGCGCTGGTCGGCCCCCTGCAGGTCCGCACCACCCACGAAGAAGCCGAACGCCTCCCTGCGTCCCTCGGGGTCGAACAGGTAGGTCTCGGACTCGATCCGGAAATCGCCGGCGGCGACCGAATCGGGGTGGTAGGCGATCATCGCCGGACCGGTGGTGATGTGGAGGCCGGGCGGCATGGAGACCAGGTAGAGATCGTCCATGCTGGAGCCCTCCCGGTCGAAGCGGACCTCCCAGCCTTCGGGGAATTCGAGGTCGGGGGGATTCTCCTGGGCGGTGGCGGGAGGGGTGGCGACGGCGGCGGCGGCCAGGGCCGTGGCCACCGCGAGCGCGAGGGCGACGGACGGGGTGGGCTTGAGGGTCGGTCCGGGCATGGTGATTCCTGACGGGGTGGGGGGATGGATGCACGCCCAGTGTGGTGGCCGCTGCCGTGCAGGACAACCCCTCCAGTTGACTGCACATCGCCTCCCGCCCGCGTTCGGAAAGCGACTCGACGGCCCGCAGGACCGGATCCGGTTGCAGGCAACAGGTATGCCCCGGCCCGGTAAGACCGGCGTCCTGAAGTCGTATCATGTTTGTGCGGTCCGGTTCCTGGCCCGGGTGGGCCGGATCGCCGGTATCGAGCCGCACGGCGCGCGATGGTGAACGAATCCCCGGTGTCAGGAGGCATCACCGACATGTACCTGGTTTCCCTTCCCCTGACGACGATGAGCCGACTTCTGCGGCGGCCCGGGCGGAACGGTGTGGTGCCGCGCACATTGCTCTGTGCCGCGGCCATTGCGGCTTCGACCATCGGGTGCGAGTCGACGATCCCCGCCGTGGTCGAAGACACCGCGCTGGTGACGGACGGGACCGGCTTTCGAATCGAAAGGGAGGGTGGCGGCCGCCACATCTGGTACGGCGGCGAGATCCCGTACAGCTTTACGAATCGAACCGGCTCGAAGGTCTACCTGCCCAACTGCCGA
This sequence comes from Gemmatimonadota bacterium, assembly GCA_028874985.1. GTDB lineage: Bacteria > Gemmatimonadota > Gemmatimonadetes > Longimicrobiales > Gaopeijiaceae > Bin94. Next base: position 83,456 of record JAPPGI010000218.1, read on the forward strand.
GGCGGGTTTGACGTCACGTTGGAAATGGAGAAGGACGGTGAGTGGGTCCACATCTTCTCCCCGATTCTTCTCGATTGCCTCAGCCCTCCCATCGTGATCGAGCCGGATGAGGTTTACGAGACAACCCTGCGTGTCGTGGGTTGTCTGGAGGGGAATTGTGGGCCGCGCCTGGTCCTGCCGCCCTCCTCGTCCACCCCGGTTCGGATCGTGTGGGGGGACGCGCTGTCCTCCTACGACGAAGACGCGAACCCGTTCGGGGAACTGATCCCGTTGGAGGAACGGGTCTCCAATCGCTTCACGTTGCAGGTGTCGCGCTGAGGGCGGACACCTTCCGGATCGGGAGCAGCTGCACTGCGGGAAACACCGGGCCGTGCGGGATCGGGACTTCGATACAGGTGCGCGCGGGCCGGCCAGCGAAGCGCTTGTGAAACGTTTCACAAAGGCGGTTCAGCACCCAGATCGCTCACTTCCGGTCCCGTGTCCTGTTCCGAGTCTCGTACGCCAGCTTCACGGTCTCGTGTCTTCTTACGGCCTCCTTGCGCATGTCGCCGAGCCTGAGTCTCAGATCTTGAACCTCTCCCAACGACGCCTGCCTGGCATCGTCATCGAGGTCATCCCACGCACCGATCGCCTCCTTCTCCCGATCTCCGAGGTACTGCATCCGCTCACGCAGGTACTCAACCTCGGCGTCGCAGGAAGTCTCGCGACAGCGCTCGATCGCCCGGTGCAGCAGCCGGGCGAGCGGGTGAAACGCGAAGACCGCGCAGGTGACGCTCTCGAGGAGCGCCCAGCAGTAGTCCCCCCTGCGGATGTGGATCAGTTCGTGGGCGAGGACGGTTCCGAGGGAGCCGGCAGACTCGAGGGTCTACCTTCCAACGGACTGCTACGGCAACTTCTCCGTCGGCCTGCAAATCGAGACGGACGGCGAATGGGAGGGAGCCTTTTTTCGGGGCGCTCGCCTTTGAGGAGCCCCGCCCATCGTCATCGAGCCGGACGAGGTCTATCACTCCATCCTGGATATCGCGGCCTGCCCGGTCGGGAATTGCGGGCCGCGAATCCGCCTGCCACCCACCCCGTCCACCTCATATCGGATCAAGTGGGATGAAGCGTTATCCTCCTACGACCCCGACGAGGACCCACACGGGGAACTGATTCCGTTGAAGCAACGGCTCTCCAATACCTTTGCGCTGCGGGTGCCCCGCTGAGGACCATCGGGGGCACCGGACGAATCCTCTTGACCCGATGAAGATGGGTCGGCGCCAGTCGCGGAAGCCGGCTCAGATCCTGGAGTACCCGGCGGCTCCCTGCGGTCCCACTCAGGCGGGTCCGTGCCGCCCCGCGCCCGCCGGGGCCGTTCGCCGAATTTCGGGGCGGCGAGCCGGGCGGAACGGCGTGGTGCCGCGCGGATTGCTCTGTGCCATCGTGATCGAGCCGGATGAGGTCTACGAGACACCCCTGCGTCTCCAATCGCTTCACGCTCAAGGTGTCCCGCTGAGGGCCCACCGATACTGGTCCGCGCGACCTACCCGGAAAACCGGGTAGCTGTCTCCCGGGCCCGTTCCACTTCCATCCCATCGAACATCTCGGGGTCCGGATCCATCTCGACCGTCCTTCCATCCACCACGACCACGACCTTGGTGCCGGTTTCCCGCGCGATCTCGTGAGCACGCCTGGCCGCACGGAAAAGGGCGGCGGTGATGCCGGCGGGATCCAGTCCGCGGTCATCCGGCGTCCGCTTGTTCGTGGGCATCTCAGCTCCTTGCGCCTCGGTCGATGAGGATCGGGGCGGAACCGCCGTTGTCGTAACAGAACCACTCATCCGACCCCGCCTTGCGGCTCCCACGCCCGCACGGTCCATTTCCACCCCAGCCGGCCGCAACCCACCCCTGCCCCGCCCCCCACAACCAAGACCGCGCACATGCTTCGCACCACAATCCGACTCGTGCTCAATCGCGCCGTCACGGCTCCCGTTGCCGCGCTCGTCCCCGCCGCTCTCGCCCTGAGCACCCCCACCCCCGCCACCGCCCAACCCCCGCAGCCCCCCGATCCCGCGCTCATCGCCGAGGCCGCACGGGGCCTCCCCCTGCGCGGCATCGGCCCGGCGCTGATGGGCGGACGCATCGCCGACATCGCCGTGCACCCCGACGACCCCACCACCTGGTACGTCGCGGTCGGATCGGGCGGCGTCTGGAAGACCACGAACGCGGGCACCTCGTGGACGCCCGTCTTCGACGACCAGCCCTCCTATTCGATCGGTGACGTCGCCATCGACCCCTCCGATCCGGACGTTGTCTGGGTCGGCACCGGCGAAAACGTGAGCGGGCGGCACGTCGCGTGGGGCGACGGCGTGTACCGGAGCCGCGACGGTGGCCGCACCTGGCGGCACATGGGCCTCGCAACCTCGGACCACATCGGCAGGATCCTGGTCGACCCGCGCGACGGGAACACCGTGTTCGTCGCGGCGGAGGGCCCGCTCTGGTCGCCGGGCGGCGAGCGCGGCCTGTACCGCACCGACGACGGCGGCACCACCTGGCAGGCCGTGCTGACCGTCGACGAGAACACCGGCGTCACCGACGTCGAGTTCGACCCCGTCGACCCCGAGATCATGTACGCGGCCACCTACGAGCGCCGCCGCACCGTGTGGTCGCTGCTGGCCGGCGGTCCCGGCTCCGGCATCCACAAGTCCGCCGACGGCGGCCGCACATGGCGGCGCGTGACCACGGGGCTACCAAATGGCGACATGGGCAAGATCGGCATCGACGTGTCCCCCGCCGACCGCAACGTCGTCTACGCCACCATCGAGGCCGGCCCCGGCGAGCGCGGCTTCTACCGCTCCACCGACCGGGGCGAGAGCTGGGAGCACCGGAACTCCTACATCTCGGGCGGCACCGGGCCGCACTACTACCAGGAGATCGAGGCGTCGCCCCACGACCCCGACCTGGTCTACCAGATGGACGTCTTCGTGCACGTCACGCGCGACGGCGGGGCCACCTTCACCGAACTCGGGACCGGCCGCGAGGCGCACAGCGACAACCACGCCTTCTGGATCGACCCCGCCAACGGCGGGCACATCCTGGCCGGGACCGACGCGGGGCTCTACGAGACCTTCGACGAGGGCATGACGTGGCGCCACTTCCCCAACCTGCCGGTCTCACAGTTCTACAAGCTGTGTCTTGACAATACCGAACCATTCTATAATATTATGGGAGGTGCACAGGACCTGGGCACCCTCCTCGGCCCCTCGCGCACCCTGAACCTCGATGGCGTGCGCAACCAGGACTGGTCGGTGCCGCTGGGGGCCGACGGCCACGCCTGCGCCTTCGACCCCTTCGACCCCAACATCGCCTACGTGCAGTCCCAGCGGGGCAACCTTCAGCGGCTGGAGCTCAGCAGCCGCGAACTGATCAACATCCGGCCCCTGCCCTCCCCCGGCGACCCGCCCGAGCGCTGGAACTGGGACACCCCGCTGATCGTGAGCGTCCATTCGCCCGGCACCATCCACCACGCCTCGCAGCGGCTCTGGCGGAGCGACGACCGCGGCGATTCCTGGCGCGCGCTGAGCGGCGACCTGACCCGGGGCGACAACCGCTACGAGCTGCCGGTGGCGGGCCGCGTGCGCAGCGTCGACGCGCTCTGGGGGAACACCGCGATGTCCTGGTATTCCACCATTTCCGCGATCTCCGAGTCGCCCGTCAGCGAGGGAGTCCTCTACGTGGGCACCGACGACGGACTGCTCCGGGTGAGCGAGGACGGCGGCGAGAACTGGCGCCTCGCGTCCCCGCTTCCGGGCGTCCCCGAGCGCGCGTATGTCAACGACGTCAAGGCCTCGCAACACAACCGCAGGGCGGTCTTCGTCGCGGCCGACAACCACAAGGAGGGCGACTACACCCCCTACCTCCTGGAGAGCACCGACGCTGGCCGCACCTGGCGCTCGATCGCGGGCGACCTGCCCGACGGGATCATCATCTGGTCGGTCGAACAGGACCACGAGCGTCCCGATCTGCTGTTCCTCGGCACCGAGCACGGCATCTATTTCACGCCGAACCGGGGCGCGAACTGGATCCTGCTGGACGAGGGCGCGCCCACGATCTCGTTCCGCGACCTGGAGATCCAGCGCCGCGACGATGATCTGGTGGGAGCGAGCTTCGGCCGTGGCTTCTACGTCCTCGACGACTATTCCCCGCTGCGGGATATGGCCGGCGGTGCGCTTGCGGCGGGAGCCGTTCTGTTCCCCGTGCGGGACGCCTGGTGGTACGTCCCCAACGCCCCCATGCAGGCCCCCGGCCAGCCGACGCTCGGCACGACCGCGTTCACGGCGCCCAACCCGGACTTCGGCGCGACCTTCACCTACTGGCTCGCCGACCCCCCGGCGACGATGCGCGAGGAGCGGCGCGAGGCGGAGAAGGCGGCCGCCGGGCGCGGCGAGGACATCGCGTTTCCCGGGTATGAAAGCCTCGCGGCCGAGGCGCTCGAGAACGGCCCGCGCGTCGCAATGCTGGTAAGGGACGAAGACGGGGAGCCCGTCCGGCGCGTCATGGGTCCCGCGACCCGCGGCCTCCACCGCGTCACGTGGGACCTGCGCCGCCCCGCCCCCGACCCCGTGGACCTCACGCCGCCGGGGTTCTCACCCCCGTGGGCGGGCCCCCCGCGCGGGCCGCTCGCCCCGCCGGGACGCTACACCGTCGAGATGGCGCTGGTCACGGAAGCGGGCGTGGAGACGCTCGGCACGCCCCGGTCCTTCACCGTGAAGCCCGTGCTCAACCGTCCCCCGGGCACCGATCACACCGCCGCGATGGAATTCGCGCAGGAGACGGCCGAGCTGCAGCGCCGCGCCCATGGCGCCGCCGCCGAGATCGGGCGTGCGCGCGACCGGCTGCGCCACATGCGGGCGGCGCTGGATGCGACCCCCAGGGCGGGCGCGGAGCTATACCGGCGCCTGGAGGAGATCGAGGGGCGCCTGGCGGGGATCGCCGCCGACCTGCGGGGCGACCCGGCGCCGGGCCGGCTGAACCAGCCGAGCGCTCCCTCGATCATGGGGCGCATCGGACAGGTGGCGTGGGGTCACTGGGGCACGCGCCAGGAGCCCACCGGGACGCAGCGTGCCAGCCTCGCGATTGCCTGGGAAGGGTTCGACGAGGTGGTGGCCGCGCTGAGGTCGCTGCTGCGGGACGATCTCGCCGCGCTCGAGCGGGACATGGAGGCCGCGGGGGCGCCGTGGACGCCGGGGAGGGGGGTGGGGTGAGCGGCCCGCCCGCAGCGACGACCGACATCTCCGCCCGCTTTCGCGCCCTGAAGCCCGCGGCCCGAATCGTCGCGATGGCCTACGGAGCCGTCCATCCGGTCCGGCGCGGGCCGCTGCAAATGGCCCGGATGCTGAAACGCGCCGGGTTCAAGCTCAACGGCCGGCCCGTGCCCGAATACCGGTACAAGGCTGCGTGCGACGAGGTCGTTGCCGCCGGCATCGTCCACGAGACGACCGACCGCGGCAAGCTCGTGGCCGGCGCGTCCTGGGCGGCGTGGCTCACGATCGAGGCCTTCCGGCAACAAAGGCTGGCCGCCGTCGAGCGTGCGATCGAGACCGAACGCCTGGACGCCTGGCACCCCGAGGCGCATCTCTTCAACGCCATGAGGCTGCGTTGCCACGTCGTGGCGGGCCGGTTCGACAGCCTCGCCCGCGAGTTCGACGAAATCGAGCCGCACCAGTGGTGGTGGCTGGGGACCCCGGGAGCCGGCGGGCTGCTGGCCAGTCTCCCGGCGCGATATCTGCACGACGCCATCGACGGAAGCATCCCCTACCTCTACCAGACGGCCTCCGATCCCGAGCCCGTCCTCGCGGCGTGGCGCGACCGCAAGGCCGACGCCCCCGCCGGAGCTTCCGACGTCGCGTTCGTCCGAATCCTGCAGGGGCGCATCGACGACGCCCTGGCGGTCTTCGCCGAACTCCCCGGCGATCTGGCGCAGGCGAAAGCGGCAAGAACGGGACTCGCGGCCACCCGCGCAATGGCCGCAACCCTGCAAGGCGACCACACCGCGGCGGAGCGCCGCATCGACGAAGCGATCGCGTCGGAAAAGGCAGGCACCCGCAAGCGCAACGTCTTTCCGGCCAGCCGTGCGTTCACGGTGGCCCTCCTCGCCCTCGTGCGCGACCACGGCCCGGAGCAAAAGGCCAGGCTGGAGCGCCTGTTGCGGATAGGCGAGAAGACCGAAGCGGATCCGGTCCTGTTGCACATCGTTCGGCTGGCCCTGCACCTGCGCACCGGCGGAGGCCTGTCCTGGATGCGGGACTGCAGGGACCCTTCGCTCGACCGGCTGACCGAAGCATGGACCGCCTGCTGGACGGACGACTACTCGCACTACGGGAGCGACTCCCCGAACGGCGACGACCGGTTCTTCGGCCTGAGCGCGTTCACGATACTGGCGTCGCACAACGGCTACCGCTGGCTCTCAGCCGAGTGTCTGGACACGGTCGCGCGGATTGCGAAGGTCACGGGCCGGGAAGTCGACTGGGTCACGCTGAACGGAACCCCGTCCACTCCGGAGAAGGCCGCGTCCTCGATGCACCGGGACCTGGGGACGACCTCGCTCGCTTCGGTCATCTCCCCCGCGGCGGAGTGGGAATACGCCCTGCAGGAGATCGAGCAGTTCGCGCACGAGACGCGCAAGAGAGCCACCGGGTCCTCGGCGGCCTCGGGTCAGAAGCTGCGCCTCGGCTGGCTGGTGAGCGTCGACCGGCACGGGGATGTTTCCTTCGCGCCCAGGGAACAGAGGGTCCTGAAGAGCGGCAAATGGAGCAAGGGTCGCGCGGTGGCCCTGAAGAGGCTCCATGAGCAGGCCGACACAATGGACTTCCTGCTCGCCCGGGACCGCGCGGCGGCGGCGCGGATCGGGCCCGACGTGGACCATTGGCGCGGCTCGACGATCTATGAACTCCCGCCCGGCGGGATCTACGCGCTGGCCGGGCATCCCTACGCCTTCAACGAAGCCGGCGATCCGGTCGAGATCGTTCGCCGCGACCCCGAACTGGTCCTTTCCGAACACGGTGGCGTCATGCGTGCCAAGGTGGAGCCGCATGTCGACGACTCGTACCTCCGGAACCACCGGATCTCGATGACGAGCGACACGCGCTGCGAGGTGACCCGGTTCACGAAGAGCCAAAAGCACCTCTGCGAAATCGTGTCGGCCGGGGGGCTGGAACTGCCCATGGAGGCCAGGGACCGTCTCGTGGACGCGGTCTCGGCGCTGGCCGGCGAGATACGGATTCAGGGCGCCCTCGACGACACCGCCCGCGCGGCGACCCATGTGCAGTCGGACCCGCGGCCGTGGGTGCGCCTGGAGCCCCACGGTCCCGGACTGACGGCCGCGGTGGTGGTCGAACCCGTGCCGGACTCGGGCACGCACTTCCCGCCCGGGATCGGCGGCACCACCGTCTTCGCCACACTCGACGGCGAGAGCGTCCGGGCGACCCGCGACCTCGCAACCGAGACCGGGGAATTCCAGGAGCTCCTGCGGGCGTGCCCGATGCTGGCCGGCATCGATCCGGACGGTTCGCGCGCCTACCTCGAGCCGCACGACTGTCTCGAGCTGGTGGACCAGCTCGATGCCGCCGGGGCCCGCTGCCTGTGGCCGCAGGGCCAGCCGTTCAGGATCGTGGCCCGGGCCGACGCCGCCTCGCTTCGTGTGTCCGTCAAGTCGGCGGCCGATTGGTTCCGCGCCTCCGGCGAGCTCGACATCGACGGGGACCGCACTCTCGGACTCCTGCGGCTCTTCGAGCTGATGGACCGAAATCCGGCATCCCGTTTCGTGCCGCTGGAAGACGGCGCCTTCGTCTCGCTGACGACCGCGCTCCAGCGGCAGCTCGCGGATCTGCGCAGCCTCTCGGCGCCCTCCGGGAAGAAGCAGCTCCGCCTGCACCGCACGGCGGCCGCCGCCCTGCCCGACTTCTTCGACGACGTGCGGCTCACCTCCGACGCCGGCTGGCGGGCCCATCGGAAGGCCATCGGCGACGCCCTGGGCTTCGAGCCGCGGACGCCCGGCACCCTGCAGGCCGAGCTCCGTCCCTATCAGGAGGACGGGTTCCGCTGGCTCGGCCGCCTCAGCCGCTGGGGCGCGGGCGCGTGCCTCGCCGACGACATGGGTCTGGGCAAGACGGTGCAGACCCTCGCGTTGCTGCTCGATCGGGGGCGGGAGGGTCCGGCGCTCGTCGTCGCCCCCACATCCGTCGTCGCGAACTGGCTCGACGAGGCCCGCCGTTTCGCCCCCACCCTGAGGACCCGCTCCTACACCGGTCCGGCCGCCGCGCGGGCCCGGCAGATGGAGGATCTGGGGCCGCTGGACGTCGTCGTGACGACGTACGGCCTGTTGCACATCGACATCGACACGCTCGCCGCGACCGAATGGAGCACCGTCGTCCTCGACGAAGCCCAGGCCATCAAGAACCCCGCCACCAAGCGCGCCCGCGCCGCCCGCAAGCTGAAGGCCGGATTCCGCATGGTGACGACGGGCACCCCGATCCAGAACAACCTGGTGGACCTGTACTCGCTCTTCGCCTTCATCAATCCCGGCATGCTGGGCTCGATGAAGAGGTTTCGCGACAACCTGGCCGTTCCGATCGAGCGTGACGGCGACCCGGCGGCCCGCACACGCCTCCGCCGGCTGATCTCCCCCTTCGTGCTGCGCCGGGTCAAGGCCGAGGTCCTCGACGATCTGCCCCCCCGGACCGAAGTCATGCTCAAGGTCGAGATGTCCCCGGAGGAGACGGCGTTCTACGAGGCGGTGCGGCGGCGGGCCGTCGACGACCTGGAGGCTCTCCCGCACGGAGGCTCCGATGCCGGCGAGAACCGGTTGCAGGTGCTGGCCCACCTGACCAGGCTGCGGCTCGCGTCGTGCAACCCGCGGCTGGTGCGCCCGGAGGGTCCGCCGAGCTCCAAGCTCAGGGCCTTCGCGGCAATGCTCGACGAACTGCGCGAAAGCAGGCACAAGGTCCTGGTCTTCTCGCAGTTCGTGCGTCATCTGAAGCTCATCGAGAGCCACCTGATCGAGGCCGGCGTGCCCTACCAGTACCTCGACGGATCGACGCCCGCGAAGAAGCGGGCCGAGCGGGTGGCCGCCTTCCAGTCGGGCGAGGGGGACGCGTTCCTGATCTCGCTGAAGGCCGGGGGCACGGGTCTCAACCTGACCGCCGCCGACTACGTGATCCACATGGATCCCTGGTGGAACCCGGCCGCCGAGGACCAAGCGTCGGACCGGGCCCACAGGATCGGCCAGACCCGGCCGGTCACCATCTACCGGCTGGTGGCGAGAGGCACCATCGAGGAACGGATCGTCGAGCTGCACCGCCACAAGCGCGAGCTGGCGGACAGGCTGCTCGAGGGGGCGGACGCGCCGGCCCGGCTGAGCACGGAGGAGCTGCTGGAGTTGTTGCGGGTGTGAGGGGGGCACCCGACATCCGGGCCCTGCTCGGCGGGACATCCCACCAGCGGCTCACCGAGATCATCCGCGGGAATTCGATGCTGGTAGTCGGCCGATACCTCCACTGGGACAACATGCGTCACCGGGAGCCCCCGGAGGGCCTGTCCCACGAGGGATGGTGGCTGGGCACACGATTGGCCCGCCTTTCCGCGCGCGAGATCGTGCCCTTCAGGAGCAAGGAGGGATATCCCTTTTCGCTCGTCCATGCCGCACCGGTTCGGCAGGGTCTCGCAGAGGCCGCCGGCCCACGACCCATGGCGAGCGCATGATTTTCAACAACCATCACGCGATGGAACGGATCGGCGAACTGGCGCGGCGGGAGCTCAGCCGGTCCGATGTCTTTGAACTGCACAGCATCCTGATGGACGGCACGAGGGACTCCGCGATGGCCGGACGATTCAGGAGAGTGTCGGACGAAATCGTGGTCACACTGGTTCATTCGGACGAGACCGCCCATCTCAGTATCTGGCCGTGTCCGGGATCCTGCGAAACGCTCCGGCGAAGTACGCCAGGTCCTACCTGCACACGGAGACCGACGGCGGAGATCTCAGACATGCGCTGCGGAATCCCGGATTCCGGTATACCGTCAAGTCCCACGGGACCAGTCACGGCGTCACGGCCAACACCGCCCGGGCCGACCTGGTAAAGCTGGCGGCCGCGGGGCTGCTGGCGGCGACCAGGCGCGGCCGGCGGCAGGAGTTCATCGCGACCAAGGACCTGGAGTGGGCGTTGAGGGACCATGGAGAGTAGGGTCACGGGGCCCGGAGGACCATCGGCGGCCTCACCATCGGCGAACCCGCAGTAGCGCACGGCCAACTGCCGTACTCCCATATCGCTATGCCATAAGGGAATACGATCCGGTCCCGCGAGAGCCGCGACCGTTGCGGAGGTTGACGTGCAAGCCTGCGCTTGCGTATCGTGGGTCATGTGGACATCTATCGCGCGATCGCCGACCCGACCCGGCGGGCCATCCTGGATGAGCTCGTGGATCGCTCGGGCCAATCGCTGTTCGAACTCTGTGCGCGCCTCGTCATGAGACACGGCATCGACTCCTCGCGGCAGGCGATCTCACAACACCTGGACGTGCTGGAAGCGGCCGCGCTCGTTCGGACGAGGCGCGAGGGGAGGTCGAAGCTCCACTGGTTCGTCGGCGCCCCGCTGAAGGCGATCGGTGAGAGGTGGCCCATCCCTACGGACGAGGACACTCCACACCCAGCGGACGAGGGTATCGAGAAATGAGATCCACCTGACCAGCGTCGTCGTGGACGACCAGCGGAAGGCGCTTCGTTTCTACACGGAAACGCTCGGCTTTCGGGTGAAGCACGACATCCCCATGGGAGAGCACGCCTGGATCACCGTGGTATCCGCGGAAGCTCCCGAGGGGACGGAGCTGCTGCTCGAGCCTGATGGCCATCCCGCGGTTCGTCCGTTCAAGACCGCGCTCATGGAGGACGGAATCCCCAGTGCCTCCTTCGCAGTGGATGACGTCAAGGCCGAGCACGAGCGTCTCGTGGCAAGAGGCGTGCGGTTCGTGCAGCCGCCGACGGACCTGGGGACCGTCATCACCGCGGTCTTCGACGACACGTGCGGCAGCCTGATCCAGATTACGGAGGAGAAGCAGCAGCAAGGAGGAACATGATGCTCAGGAACATCCTCGCCATCGTCGCCGTGCTCTTCGCCCTCTCCTCGCTTCTGTGGCTCACGCTCGGCCCCTCTCGCGGCTTCCAGCCGGGTACGTGGGAGGTAAGCGGCGGCTGGGTGCTCGGCTCCATCGTGCTCGGATTCGTGGGGGCGTACATCGGCGGACGAGTCTGTGCCCGCGTGGCGCACGATGCCAGGGGCGCCACGATTCTGATCGCCATCATGATCGTGCTCGGAGTGGTGTCGGCCCTGCTACCGGTGGAGGTGGCTACGGGACCGCGCCCGGACGACGTGTCGATGTTCGAGGCGACCGCGGGGGCCCTACAGCCGGCCTGGCTCAGATGGCTCAACCCGATGGTCGGGGTCCTGGGCATCTGGCTCGGATCGCGGAAGTTGCGCGTGTAGCCGTCGGTTCCGCGGGCTGCCGGATGGCGGCCAAGTACCGCTCGCCGTTGCGCCAGGCTCAGCGCTCCTTCGCGCTGGAGGGGGAGTTGAGGGACTTATCGGAAGCAGGGGCGGGATGGCCTGGTCCCTTGCTGAAGAGCAACCGTATTCCGTAACGTATGCCCACCGCATGGGTATCAGAGAGAACCGACGCCGGGAGCCGGAGTAGACCCATGAGCAACGAGTTTCGCGACAGTGTCTGGGAGGGCATGGTCCACGCCGATCGCCTGCGACGCTACTACGGCAGGCTGGCCGGCAGGATGGCCAAGGTAGAGCGCGCCATGACGGTCGCCGCCCTCGTTCTCGCCCTGGTCACGGCGTTCCTCGCCAACGCGGGGCACGCGCTGCTTCTGCCGGCCGCAGTCCTTACCGCCGTCGCGACCGCCCTTCCGCTGATCTTTCGACTTGGCGACCGGATCACGGAGGCGGCCTATTGCGGCAAGCGGCTCAGCGATCTTTACGTTGACTGGGAGGATCTGTGGCAGGAAGCGTACCGCCTCCAGCCGCACGATCCCGTCGACCATCGATTGGCCGAGCGGAGAAGAGAACTTGCGGGCTCGATGAACGCGATCACCGCGCTGAAGGCGCAGGTGCCCGAAAACAAGGCGATTCGCAAGGCAACCCAGGATGAGGCATATGCATACTGGCGGAAGAAGTCCGATCAGGCCTCGGCCGGTGGCACCGCCATCGCCCCAACCTAGCCGGCGGGGGGGAGCGGGCTGGCCCCCGGCAACGGAACCGGTGCCCCCACGCCGCCGCCACCTCCCCCACTCCTCCCAAGAAGGGTGGGCGACACGGCTCCTCCTCCTCGAATCCCCCCAACTCCTGATCCCGAGCGTACGCGCGTTTTCGGAAACCGTGCGCTGGACGAGATTGCGGCATGATGCATTCTGACGGCCTGAAGGCGGAGATCGAAGAAGCGCTTCGGGAATGGGCATGTGCAACGTGCTCATCGCGGGTGGCACCGGGGTCGGCAAGAGCACCCTGATCAACAGCGTTTTCCATGGCAGGATGGCCGCCACGGGCCAGGGGAAGCCCGTGACCAAGGCGGCTGACGGCCGGTTGGGCCGCTTGCGACGCGGAATCGGCAGGCTGCGGCCCTTCCGCAAGTGATCCGGAGACGTTGGCCTACTCCTCCTCGAACCCCTGACTCCCGAACCCGAGCGTCCGCGCATTCTCGGTGACCGTACGCACCACATGCTCCGGCGCCCCGTCCGGAATCTCGGCCTCGATCTCCAAGGTCAGCTTGACCTTCGAGCGGACCAGGCTCTCCATGTCCGACACCACCTCTTCCGCGATCTGCGCGACGGCCTTTCCGGCGCGCAAGGGAGCGATGTCCACACTTCCGTGGAAGCGCTTGGGACCTGTCTGTGGCGGGGGCGGAGGGTCTGGGTCTGGATCTGGTTGGGTCCCCGGTCCTGGCCCTGGCCCTGGTTCCCTCCCGGCCCTGGCCCCGGTCCCACCGGCACCTCCGCATCCATCTGCTTCCGAGCCACGTCCGGCCGAACCACCAACCCGGAACTATCCGCCGTCAACGGCTGCCTGCGGGGCGATGGTGCCGAGCGCGGAGCGGATCTCACGCTCCACGAAGGGGCCGAGTCCCCGTTGGAGCAGCTCCATCGCCTTGCCGACGCGTTCGTGATTGGTTGCCATGGGTCAGGTGTTGGTCGTTTGGGGTTGCGGGGATGTCGATGTTTCGATGCCGTCGATCAGGTTCGGGAAGCTGGGGAAACGGTTGCGTTCGCGCGCGCCATGCGAGCCCGCGCCGGTCAGGAGTCCCTGCATCCATAGGTCTCCCAGCTTGTCCTCTTCGGCAACGAGCGCGCAGAGCAGGTCGTCGGCGGAGCCGCTGCGCACCTCGGTGAACCCCACTTCCTTGACCAGCCAGAAGACCTCGTCGAGCAGGAGCGGCGAGTGCGTAGAAACGAAGACCTGCCCGTCGCGGCCCGCGTAGTCACCGGAACCGCTCGACCAGATCGGGAATCAGGGTGGGGCAGAGGTGTTTCTCGGGCTCGGCGACCGCCAGTAGCGCATGGGGCCTGAGCCCAAACCGACGCGACCGATGCCAGGTTGCGGCCCATCGAGACATGCTTCGCAGCCCCCTCAACTGCAGCAGGAATCGCATCCGCAACATGCCACGTCTCGATCACGCGCCGGATCCGACACGCGACGCGGAATCGCCGGAATTGTCCCAGACCCTTGATCGCCGGCACGCTTGGGTCGTCCAGCTTGAACTCCTCACGCTGTTCCTGCGCGCCTTCCTCCCCGTAGACCGGCTCGTTCGTGATGGCCGACCCCTCGCCATGTTCGAAGTTCACAGGGCGCCGGGGCTTGCCGCATCTCCCCCGGCGGCAGCGAAGCACCTCCCGAGCCACGACGATCCGGCCCTTCTCCATCGCGACCTCAATGTGGTATGTCGTCAGCCGTCCGCCACTCTCCCGGAACCAAACCGTGATCTGGATCGGGCCGTCGCTGCCCCGCGACACCAGCTCGCGATATCCCCCGCGCCGGGTCACGGCTACCGCGACGTTACGAGTGAGTGCGTCCTTGAGGAAGCTGAACACGTCGAAGAGCGTCGACTTCCCCGACCCGTTCGCACCCACGACGATCCAAGGCTCTCGGCAACCATGGAATCGGACACGACTGCCCGAACCACAATAGCGCCAGTTCTGACGGCGCGCGCGACAGACCGTCGGCATCGCAACGGATGCGTCACCATCTGGGCCGACCCCCCTCTCGAAGACCGGACGTTTCCACTGGGGTTGCGACACGCGCGCCCCACCGAGGCCGGAGGAACTACGATGCCGGAAATCCTATCTCTGAAGCCCGTAGGCCTGCGGGAGGTCTGGCCCAAAGAGGCAGACGATTTCACCCCCTGGCTGGCCAAGAACATCGAACGGCTCGGCGCGGAACTCGACCTGAGATTCGGACAGGTGTCAACCGAGGTGACGTTGCCGGGTGCCGGTCGGGTCGACATCCACGCCGAGCAGGTCGGCACGGGTGCCAGGGTGGTGATCGAGAACCAGCTTGAGGACTCCGACGACGGGCACTGCCTCCGGCTGTTGGGATATGCCGCCCGCGCCGAAGCTAGCATACTCGTGTGGGTGGCTCGAAGCTTCTCGTCCTACCACCGAAGCATCCTCGAATGGCTGAACGACGCCGACACCATCCACGTGTACGCCCTCTCGGTGCGCGCCTACCGCGTCGGCGACGCCCTGACCGCCAATTTCGAGACGGTTATCGCACCGCGCCAATCCCAACCGACCGCATCCCATCCCGCCAAGAGCACGACCAACTTCAACACGCTCTCCGCGGAGTTCTACCGGCCGCTGGTGGAGCGCCTGCGCCGGAAGGGGATCCACCCGGTGGGAGGAGGGTCCTCATTCGTCTGAAGTCACCCTGAGACGGGCAGAGGACTTCGACCTGACAGGGCCCGTGGAAGATCTGGAGACCGCGAGGCGGTGGATGGCCGACAATCTGGTCCGGCTGCGAAACGCCGTCCAGCCGCACCTGGATCGGTTGATCGGTGCCGAGGATGACGACGCCGGGGGAGGGAATGCTGCCGGGTAATCTCCGACCGGACGGACGGTATAGGCAACAGCCGTCACGCCGCTGCCGCACAGTCTTCCAGAAGCCACGTTCGAGCCAACCGGATCCAAGCCTCGGAGACGATCAGCGGGACAAGCGCCGACGCATCCCAATACCTCACAGCCGGTCGGTCCGGTCCTCCGCGAGGGCCTGCGAAATGCTTGTCGGCAGCTCAAGGGGAGGGCTGTCGAGAATCGATGTGGCCGTACCCTTGCGGGGCCGGAGGAGGCCATCGCCAACCAGCCGGTCGCGGACGGCTGCGTCGCATCCCGGCCTCGGCCCAATCAATCTGGCGACCGGCACCCCGCGGTCGAGGATCTGAACTTCGCCGCCCCGCCGGACGTGGCGAAGGTAGCGCGACAGGTTGGCCTCGAGATCGGAGATTGACACGGTAGTCATGGTATCAGTCTGATCTCGACAACCCGACGAATCAAGCGCGGGCGCGGGCGCTACCCCTCCGCCACCTCGAACCCCACGATGTTGCGGGGTCTTCTCGCTGAAGTGGATGCCGACCAATTGGACCGTCCGTCCCGGCCGCCGGTACTTCTCTGCGTAGCCCCGCTCCCGCAGCTGGGCCAGCGCCGCCCCGGCCGAAGCGCGCTCGGCCACCTTCAGCTCGAAGAGGAACGCCGCCCCCTGCACCACCACGGCCAAGTCCAGCCGACCGGCCGCCGAGCTGTCCTCCACGCGGACACGGAGCCCCGACCCCACCAGGAAGGAATGGAAGACACTGGCGTGGTAGCCCTCGTAGCGTGCCAGCTCGTTGCGGGCGTGCCACTCGTACGGGATGCTGGCGAACAGGGCGCGGATCTCGGATTCGAGCGCGGCGAAGTCGCCGTCGCGCAGGACGCCCTCGAGCAGCCGCCCGCTGCCCGGCTCGGGAGCCCGGTGATCCGTGAGGAACGCCAACAGGCTGGAATGCAGGCTCAGCCGCACCTCCAGATTCGGATAGCCCAGGCGATGGAAGCGCCTGCCGGCCCGGAACTGCGAGTCGACGATGGTCAGGTATCCGGTCTGGAACATCAGCGCCTCGGGCTTGATTCTGCCGACGTCGAACGAGGAAAGGAGCGCGCCGCTGGCCATCCTGTCCTCGATCTCGTAGCTGGCCAGGTTCTCACGGGCGAGAAGGTCCAGCAGGAACGTCGGCGTGCCCGTCTCGAACCAGTGGGGTCCGAACTCCCGGTGCCGCAGCATCAACAGAACGTCGAAGGGGTTGTAGACGGGCTCGCCCAGCCAGCGGTAGCCGTTGTACCACTCCCGGATCGCGTCGCGGTCGAGCCCCTGGAGCTCGGGCGCGAAGACCCACGACGCGCTGCCCGCACCTCTCCCGCATGGCCTCGATGACGCGCCGGAGCCGGGTCGGGGCCGACACCCCGACATCGCCCGGGTATTGCACCGCCTCCGCGACACCGGTCCGCAGGGCCGCCTCGGAGAGCTGGGCCACCACCTCCGACTCCAGGCGCTCGGTGGTCGAGAAGCTCCCGCCGGCGAAGTCGAGCTTCAGGACCGGATGGCGAACCGACCAGTCCCACCGGGGATGGATCGCCAGGCCGCGGAACAGATCCTCGCTTCCCTCGAACAGCTCCTTCAGGGTGTCCACCAGAAGGCTCTTCCCGAAGCGCCTGGGCCGCGACAGGAAGTACGTCGACCCGCTCTCGATGAGCCGCTCGATGTGAGGTGTCTTGTCGACGTAGTAGTGCCCTCCCTGCCGCATCTTGCGGAAGGCTTGGATGCCGATCGGCAGTTTCCGACGAGACGGGCCTGGTTGGGGTGAGCCGGTCACTGGTGTGTTGCTCATGCCGGGTGCGAGGCCAGGCGGAGCGGTACCGGTGAACGTAGCCGAGGCACCGTCGGTTCGCATCCCGGCTCTGCGGCGCCGACTCCCTCGACCACCCCGCTCACAGCAGCTCCGCCTGCTCCGCTGGAGCCTCCGCATCGGCCAAGCGCCTGATCTCGGCCCAACTGCCCGCCAGGCCGTTGTATTGAAGCGCATCCGCGGCCCGCTTCTTCCGCTCCGCAATGAAGTCCCAGAGCATGGGAATCGCTTGACGCGAGTACAAGTTACGGACCTGCGTCTTGGTTACCTCCCACCTGCACAAGGCATTACAGATATCCGATAGTCTGCTTAGCGCCAGCCCCAGATACACGGCCACAGCCTCGGCATGCGCTGCGTGCTCCGGTGCCGCCGTCGCGGAGGGGGACGTCGTCGTCGGGAAGGCCGCTGGCGATGGCGTCCCGCTTGATCTCGCCCATCGCCTCGCCGACCAGGTCCGAGAAGGTGGTGAGCGCGACGAGCTGGCGGGGGGTGAAGAGGTCCTGCCAGCGAACCATGCCATACTGTTGAACCCGGAATCCGAGGGCCTTGTCCGGGAGGCGCGTCTCCGGGACACCGCGAGGGTCGGTGTGCTTGGCCACCTCCTCCATTTCAGCAGTCGGGGATAAGTACACCCGGCCACAATCACCCTGCGCCACGACGGCCATCAGTCGACTGTCCATCCGGCCGCCTCTAGCCTCATCCCTGAGGTAGGCGAAGGGCATCGGGATGCCTGAAACCATGCAGAGAAACTCGCTGCCGCTTCCCCCGCGCCGCGGCCAGGGGTCGGCGCGCCCACCAGAGGTGCAGCGTGCTGGGGTGGCCGTGGCGGATGGACTTTTCCCGCCTTGACGCGGCGTTTATTGCGTCCAGCGGCAGGGCGACCTCTATGAGTTTCTTGCGCCGTGTCATGACATTCGCCGATGGGATATGTTATTCCATACAATCGATATGGCGATGTGGTTCTGACGGAATCCCCCGTCAGCGTGCCGTTGCGATTGGTGCGGCCCGGCCCCGGCTGCGTCAGCCCAGCAGCGCATCGTACTCCCTGCACGCAGCGCGCAGAGATCTCGGGGCGGGCGGACGCAGTTCCCCGCTTCGGCACATTTCCACGAGCACGCCAACGTGCCGCCGACAGTCTCGCGGCTTCGGCAGCCGGGGGTAGTCCTTCCGACTCTCGTCCACAGTTTCGTCGTCCAGGTAGGCAAACCACGTCTCGATGTTCCAGGTAGGTACGAACACGGTCGCGCGATCCTCCGGTGACCTGGTCGCCACGCCCTGTCGCTGGCAGGCTTCGTCCAGCCGTCGCAACCGCCCGTTCACTCCCACCGCGTTGCCATCGGTCAGAACCAGTAGGGTCGTAGCAACATGAGTCCGACGGCCGGCCTCCAGTTCTGTTACGTACGTTTCCTGAACGAATCTGTCGGCGGCTCCCCGGCCACCGGGACTACGTTCCACGCGTAGCTGGGAGCGATCCGTGACGAGTCCCGTTGCCTTCAGGAACCGTCGCGCAAACGTCTCATGCTGCCGGTCCTCGCACACCACGACGTACTGCACTCTTCGACGGGCGGTCACCGCTCCCAGCCTCGTGCCAGCAACTGCGAGAGCCTCAGCGGACCACCCCCCTCCAGGGATTCCAACACATCGGCCACCGAGTCCATTCTGGTGGGCCCCAGTCCGTCCCGCCACAGTAGAACGCCCCGGTCGCCTCCGAGATAGTCGATGACCTCCGGGTGATGCGAGCACAGCACGGCCTGGGGGAGTTCACTCCCGCAAGCGTCCGCGAGTGCGGCCAGCCACGGCTGGATCTCCCGGAGGCCCAAGTAGTTGACGGGCTCGTCGATGAAGAGCGCCGTCCCCTGGCCGGCGGTGAGGAGCGTGATGGCGTAGAGGACGATCAGGGCGCGCTGCCCGTCGGACAGTTCGTGGAGCATGTATTCGTGGGTCTCGCCGGCTTCGCCGAAGACCGCGGACAAAGCGCGCGTATCGACGCCGACCTTCGGCAGGCTGAGTCCGCGCAGTCCGACCAGCACCCGCCGCAACTCTTGGATGTAATCCGGATTCAGATGCTGCCGTTCCTGGAGGAGGTGACGATACCAGTCGACGAAGTTGCGTCCGTCTCGGGCCAGAATCAGGTCCTCCCCGGTCGCCTCCGACGCGAGAGTCGGCGGGTTGAGACTGCAGACCAGCGCGCCGCGCATAAATTCGAGAAAGCAAGTGAGAGCGTGGTTGTCCTCGACGGGCACCACGCGGGCGAGCGCGGATTCTCTCCAGTCGCTCTTGAAGGGGGGACCTTCCGAATGGTCGTCCCTGAAGAGCTGTACATCGCCCTTTACGAAGCTGAACAGGGGGCCTTCACTCCTCGATAGCGTTTCCAGGATGATCCGTGCACGGCGTCCCCGGCGGTCGTGTTCCACTTCCAGGCGATACCGGAAGGCAACTCCGTCCAGCTCCACCTCCAGCTGAAATGATTGAACGGCCCGTTCCTGCCATCTCGTGAGGGAGGAAGGCGGAAACACGTCCCGGTCGGTGACCCTGGCCGTGCCTTCGAGCAGCCTCCGCAACGCGTACACCACGTCCAACACCGCCGTCTTCCCGGTCCCGTTCTGCCCGACGAGCAGCGTCAGGTCCTGAAGCCGTAAGTCGAAATTGACCAATGACTTGTAGTTGTCGATGTAGATGCGTTTGAACATCGGTGGGATGCCTCATTCTTGCGGCAGGGTTCGTTCGAACGCGGCAACCTAGCGTACCGTGGCCACGATGACCACACCCGTCCACAGTCAAGGGAGGAGAATCATGATTCCGACATCGCCGGCCACCCCGTCGGCCGCCTCACACGCTGACCACACCCCGTTCGAGACGGTCGCGGAGGAGGTTTTCCGCAGGTACGGGCGGGTGTGGAAGCCTGCCACTCTCAAGGTCAACCGCGTCTACCTCCGAAACCAGATCCTGCCGTGGTTCGCCGGGCGACCGGTGGGCGAGGTCACCCGTGCCGAAGTCCGGCGGTGGTTCGGAACGCTGCGCGCCACGCCGGCCGCGGCAAACCGGTCGATTCCAATTCTCTCCGTCATCATGCGCGGGGCCGCCGTCTACGGCCGCAGAGCCGAGGGGACCAACCCCTGTAAGGGGATACGGCGCTACCCGGAGCCGCGGAGGGAGCGCTTCCTGACATCCGGCGAGCTGCGCCGCCTGGGCCGGGAGCTCGCCGACGCCGAGACCGGAGCACCTCTCCGGAGCGCCGTCATCCGGCTTCTGGCGCTGACCGGCTGCCGACAGAGCGAGATCCGAACGCTCGGGTGGGGCGACTACCGGGAGGGCCACCTCTTTCTTCGCGACGGTAAGACGGCGCTGGATGCCCACCGGGATCGCGGATCCGGGCGTCAGCAGGCCGCCATCATCCGCCTGCTCCTGCTGACCGGCTGCCGCAAGGGCGAGCTCGTGCACCTGCGCTGGGAGGAGCTGGACGGGAACGTTCTGAGGCTGGCCGACTCCAAGACGGGTCCGCGCATCGTCTTCCTGAGCGAGGCGGCCCGGACCCTGCTCGCCGCCCAACCGCGCGGCCACAGCCCCTATGTCTTTCCGTCGCCGAAGGACGGATCGCGTCCCCGATCGGCCGAACTGTCCCTGTGGCGCAAGGTGCGGCGGGTGGCGCGGATCGAGGACGTCAGGCTTCACGACCTCAGGCACACGTTCGCGAGTCACGCGGTCATGCAGCGGGTCCCCCTGCCGGTCGTGGCCCGCCTCCTCGGACACAGCGGGGACCGCATGGCGCTGGGTACGCGCACGTCGGCGACCGCGAGACCGAGGCGGCCGCCGAGCGCATCGGCGCCAGCATCGCCTCGCTGCTGGACGGGGCGGGATGACCGGCCTTCCGCGCCTTGAACCCGGATCGACCCGGCACCGGCTTGCCCGGACCGTTGCGTCCGTCCAACTTGCCGGAATGCGCGACTTCAACACCGCCGGCCCCGTCCGGCCGGAGGACCACTATTGCGTGCCCCCGCTCGACCGCCTGGACCTGGACGACGTCCTGTCCCTGGTGCGCGGGAAGCGCTACTTCGTCATGCACGCGCCCCGGCAGACGGGCAAGACGTCGGCCCTGCTCGCGCTGCGCGACCTGCTGAACAGCGGCGACGAGGGCGAATACCGCTGCGCCTACATCAACGTCGAGTCCGCGCAGACCGCCCGCGAGGACGTGGGCCAAGCGATGGGTGCGATCGCCTCCCAGATAGGCCGGGAGGCCAGATACACGCTCGGCGACGAAGCGACGGCGCAGACGGCGGATCGGCTCGACACGACCAGCCGCCCCCACGCCGCACTGGGCACCCTGCTGGAAGCTTGGGCGCGGGCCGCCTCGCCGCCGCTGGTGCTGCTCATCGACGAGATCGACGCCATGGTCGGCGATTCGCTGGTTTCGGCGCTACGGCAGCTGCGGACGGGCTACGTCCTCCGTCCGGCGGGTTTCCCTCAGAGCGTGGTGCTGTGCGGGGTGCGCGACGTGCGCGACTACCGGATCCGCGCGAGCTCCGAGAAGGAGGTGATCACCGGTGGCAGCGCGTTCAACATCAAGGCCAAGTCGCTCCGCCTGGGAGACTTCTCTCGGTCCCAGGTCGCCGACCTGCTCGGGCAGCACACTGCCGCGACCGGCCAGGCCTTCGCGCCGGAGGCGGTGGACGCCGTCTGGGACCAGACCCGGGGACAGCCCTGGCTGGTCAACGCGCTGGCGCAGGAGATGTGCTTCTCGTCGGGGGCGGTCAGGGAGCGCAGCCGCGCCATCGCGGAGTCGGATGTCTTCGAGGCCCGCGAGGAGCTGATCCTGCGCCGCGAGACCCACCTGGACCAGCTGACCGACAAGCTGCGCGAGCCCCGCGTGAGGCGAGTGATCGAACCGCTGCTGAGCGGGGGTGACGGGACCTATTCCGATCTCGACTTCGAATATGTGCGTGACCTCGGCCTCGTAGCGCCCGGCGCTCCGCTGCGGATAGCGAACCCCATCTACGGCGAGGTGCTGCCGCGCGTGCTCACATGGGTGCTGGAGCACGATGTGCCCGAGCCGCCGCCGGCCTGGTACGTGGACACCGCCGGGGATCTCGACCTGGACAAGCTGCTCGCGGCCTTCCAGGACTTCTTCCGGCAGAACTCGGAGCACTGGATCGAGCGGGCGCGGTACACGGAGGCGGGACCGCAGCTGGTGTTGCAGGCGTTCCTGCACCGGGTGGTGAACGGCAGGGGCCGGATCGGGCGGGAGTACGCACTCGGAAGCCGCCGGGTGGACCTGCTGATCATCTGGCCGGACGGAACGGGTGGCGAGAAGCGGTTCGTGATCGAGTGCAAGCTGGTGAAGGAGGGTCGGTCGGTCGAGCGCGCGACGGAACAGGGGCTCGAGCAGACGGCGGCCTACATGGACATCAGCGGCGCGACGTCCGGGCACCTCATCGTCTTCGACATGCGCGAGGGGAGGAGCTGGGCGGACAGGGTGTACCGCGAACCACGCGACTGGAGGGGGACCCCCGTCACGGTGTGGGGCGCGTAGCAGGATGGCCGGGCATATCCGTGCCGCTCAACTCGCCCCGCCCGCCTCGCGAAGGCAACGGGTGCTGACCCGCGTCCGGCGTCCGGCGCGCTCGGGCGAATGCCTGCCATATCGCCATATCTCGGATATGGTTCGGCGTATCGGAATGGAAGTCGCTCCGTGACGCGAAACCGCAGGAAGCTCATCGAAGTCGCTCTACCCCTGGACGCGATCAACGCCGCGTCGAAGGCGGGGCAATTCGTCGTCCGCAGTGATGGTTGTCGCCCACGATTCAAGCTCAGCGGGGAGCTCTGGGCAGGTGTTCCGTCCGGCCCGCGATCCAGGACATGAGGGAATCGAGCGGGCGGGCGAGCCGTCGTGAGGGGCCCCCTTGACCAAGGCCCAAAGCGCATGACCGCCACCATATCCATCGATCCCGGTCGACCCGACCCCGGACCGACGACCACGGCCACCACTACACGTCGGAGGGCGAGGGCATGCTGTAGCCGACGCCGCGCTCGTTGAGGATGTAGGCGGCCCTGGTCCCGTCCTCGCCCAGCTTGCGGCGCAGCCTCTGGACGACGGCGTGTACGAGCCTCGGGTTGACCGGACCCCGGTACCGGCTCCACGCCCGCCGGAGCAGCGAGCGATACGTCTCAACCCGTCCGGCGTTGACCGACAGCACGCGCAGCACCTCGTACTCGGTGGCGGTCAGCTCCACCGGGCGGCCCGCGACGGTCACGTGGCGCCGGGCATAGTCGATGGCCAGCTCCCCCAGCTCGAACGGCCCGGGTTCGGCCCGGTTTCGCAGCGCCGCCCGGATCCTCGCCGTCAGCTCCGTCGGCGAGAACGGCTTGACGATGTAGTCGGCTGCCCCGCCTTCGAGGGCCCTCGCGATCGTCTCGTCCCGTCCGTACGCGGAGATGAAGATGACGGGCAGATCGGCCAGCTCGGACACTTCGTTCATCAGCTTGATTCCGTCGGTCCCGGACAGCATCAGGTCGAGCAGGACCAGGTGGGGTTTCTCCTCTTGGATGACGCGGGACAGTTCGGAGTGGTCGCCCGTCGCCCGCACGCGGTAGCCCGCCGCGGTGAGGGCGTCGCGGACGTAGTGGAGCGTCTGGGGGTCGTCATCCACCACGAGGACGCGCACCGGCCCACGACCCTGCCGGTGCATGCGATCCCGGCCCGCGGCGGTTTCCGCCGTTTCGGGCTCGGTGCCGCCCTCTTCGGCCACCGGGACCGTGAAGCTGAACCGGGCGCCCCGGCCCTCCCCTTCGCTTTCGGCCCAGATGCGCCCGCCGTGGGCCTCGACCAGCCCCTTGCAGATGGCCAGACCCAAACCACCACCGAGGCCGTGCTCAGCACCTCCTCTGCCCGCGTATTTGCTGAACAGGTGCTCGAGCTTGTCCGGCGATATCCCGCGGCCGTGGTCGGTGACCGAGATCGTTACGAGAGCCCCGTCCCGCACTGCGCCGATCTGGATGGGCAACGACTCCGGAGAGTGATGGGCCGCATTCGAGAGGAGGTTGTTCAGGACCTGGACAATGCGCTCGCGGTCCGCCAGCACCGGTGGCAGATCGGGCGGCAGGTTGATATGGATCGCGTGCCGCCCGCCCCCGTTCCGGAAGGTGTTCTTCGCGCGGTCCACGAGTGCCGCCGGATCCAGGGGCTCCAGAGACACCGACAGCGTACCCGTGGCGATGCGACCCGCATCCAGCAGATCTCCGATGAGGCCGTCCATGTGGTCGGTCTGCTCGTCGATGATGCGGAAGAACTGCCGCATTTCATCCGGAGCGAAACGCCGCGACTTGGCGAGCACCATGGCCGTCGAGCCCTTTATGGACGTCAGCGGTGTGCGCAGCTCGTGACTCACCATGGCGAGAAACTCGGTCCGCATGCGCTCGAGCTCCTCGAACGGAGCCAGATCCTGCATGGTGACCACGACCGACTCGAGGGTCCCGCCGGGGGAACGGATCGGCGTGGAGTTCACCAGCATCTTCACGCTCCGGCCATCGGGGACCGAGAGGACGATCTCCTCGGTCCGCAGGACCTCGGCGATGCTCAGCGCCTGCACCATTGGGAAGTCCGCCAGGGCGACTTCACGGCCGTCGGCCCGCCGACACGTCACGTACTCGAGCAGTTGTTCCAGGGAGCGGTCGGGCCTCCTGGGCCCCTCGACAATCCGCCGGGCTTCCCGGTTGACCAACACCGGGGCGCCGGTCCTGGCGTCGAAAACCACCACGCCGACCGGCGAGGTGTCGACCAGCGCCTCCAGGTTCGCCCTGGCCCGCTGCTCGTCCCGGTACGCGCGGGCGTTGGCGATCGCCGCCCCCGCCAGCGACGCGAACACCAGGAGGGTCTCGTCGTCCTCCCGCGTGAACTCCAGCCCGTCTTCCTTGTCGCTGAGAAAGAAGATGCCCACGTCCACGTCCCTATGACGGATCGGCGTGCCCAGCAGAGTCCCGCCCGGCAGCGCGGGCGCACTGCTGCCAAGGCCGAGCGACTCGACCAAGGCGGGCACGTTCCCGATCCTCAACGGGCCCGGAATCTCCCGCAGGTGCTCGAAGAGCCGCCGCCCTTCGACCCACTCCGCCATTCGCCGGTGATCGTCGGGCGCGAAGCCCGAGGTCAGGAACCGCTGGGGCCGGCCGCTCTCGTCAACCGTCGTGATCACCCCGAGGCGGGCGCCGATCAAGGAGCGGGCGCTGTCGATGACCTCCTGCAGTACCGTGTCGAGGTCGAGACTCCCGCTGATCCGCAGCAGGGCCGCGGACAGCCCGGAAATGGGCCCCCTGCAACGCATCTCGGTCTCCTGGCGCCGCGTGTCCGTCTCCCTGGTCACCGGTGACTCCTCATCGTCATTGGTGGACTGCCTGCTCGGAATTTCCCCCGAATATCGGCGAAATATCGGTCATCAGTCAATACACATCGGCAAACAATGAGATGAGAGCACCTATATATAGTAGTGGCAGGTTTCGCGGTCGCCGGGCGCGAGCGCGGATCGAGGTCGGCACGGACAAAGAGGGAAAGGTCGAGTGGACTATGGCGATGGCGGTGAGTGAAGGACTTACGCAGATGGACGTGTTGGCCACCGAAGCACTGGGCCTTGATGGGGATGGATGGGAGGTCGAGAGCTGTGAGTTCGATGCCGCGCGCGAGGAGCTTTCGGTGTCGCTGAACTTCACGGGTCAGCGGTCCACCTGCGGCACCTGCGGCAGGCGCGAGTGCAAGGTGTACGACACCCAGACATCGAAGCAGTGGCGGCACCTGAACTTCCTCCATTGCCGGACGATCCTCCGAGCGGCGTCCCACCGGGTGTCCTGTCCCACCTGTGGCGTTCGCGCGGCTCAGCTGCCCTGGGCCCGCAAGAGGAGTTCCTACACCCTGGCGTTCGAGTACCTCGTTGCGCGCCTGAGTGCCAACCGGCTGCCGCTCAGCGCGGTGGCGGACCTCGTGGAGGAACCCTACGCGCGGATTCGGCGGGTTGCAGCCCACTACGGCGGACACGGCTGACCGCACCCGCGGGGCGGGGCCGGGCGCAGGCCCCCGATTTCCTCCACACAAAGCGGTTCCATTGCCGTTTCGTGTGGTGTGCCAATGACGTCTTGTGTGGCGATTCGCACGGTCCCGCCTTGGTTTAGGCGTGATTCGCGTTTGGCCCGGTTCTTGCCCATGGAACGGTTTCAGTGCGAACGCACTCCGTCCCCGGATGTCGGGGGCCCAACGGCTAACCCTCCTAGAGAGAGAGGACGCGGTATGAGCAGAATCACGAAGTTGGTGGCAGCGGCAGCGTTGCTGGCCGTTCCCCTGATCCAGGCGTGCGGAGAGGATCCGATTCCGCCGCCGGCCACCGGTACCATAATGGGTACGGTGGCGATCGAGGGTGACGGGGCCGACGGGGTGACCGTCACCCTGAGCAGCGGCGTCACGGCCACCACGGCGAACGGAGGTACGTTCAGCTTCGCGGACGTCGAAGAGGGAACGTACACGGTTACCATCAGCAACTACCCGGAGGACGCCAGCTTCCCGCAGACGTCCGCTCCGGCGACACTCACGGAAGACGGCGAGACCGTCACCGTCAACTTCAATGGCTCCTACATCCGTACATCGGCCATTATGGGGACGGTGATGGTGGAAGACGAAGGGCTCTCCAACGTTACCGTCAAGATCACGGGCATGTCCGAGTCCGAGACGCTGACCGGCGCAACCGGCCAGTACGCCTTCACCGGACTTCGCGCGGGCAACTACACCATCGAGATCTCCGGCTTCGATACGGACGACATCGCCTTCGGCGCGACCTCGTCCACGGCCCAGGTTACGGTCGGCGAATCGAAGGTCGTGAGCTTCGACGGCACCTACCTGCGCGCCTCCGGCGTCTCGGGCCAGGTGAGCGTCGAGGGCGTCGGACTGGCCGGCGTGACCGTCAGCCTGCAGGGCAGGGGCGAGGACTTCACCGAGCGGACCAACGCCGCCGG
Source organism: Gemmatimonadota bacterium (assembly GCA_028874985.1). Lineage (GTDB taxonomy): Bacteria > Gemmatimonadota > Gemmatimonadetes > Longimicrobiales > Gaopeijiaceae > Bin94. The sequence goes on from JAPPGI010000218.1 coordinate 110,397, forward strand.
GCAGTTCATGTTCGACAAGCTGCGCAAGGGCGAGTACGCGGTCGCCATCTCCGGCTACGACGACGACGAGTACGGTTTCGACGTGACCTCCAAGACGGTCACCGTCGCCCGCGGCGAGACCGGCAACGTCCCCTTCGAGGGGATCGCGCTCAGGACCGCCGGCATCAAGGGCACCGTCTCCGTCGCGGGCCACGGCCCGCTCGACGGCGTCACGGTGAGCCTGAGCGGCAAGGGCGAGGACATGGCCGTAGTGACCAACGCGGCCGGGCAGTGGTCCTTCGACCGGCTGCACGCCGGCGACTACTCGGTCGCCATCACCGGCTACGACAAGGACGAGTTCGGCTTCGACGTGACCTCGGAGAACGTGACGGTCGCGCTGAAGGAGACCGCGACGGTCGAGTTCGAGGGCATCCTGCTGCGCACGGCGGCGATCGAGGGCGAGGTCACGGTCAAGGGCGACGCGCTTGCGGGCGTGACGGTCACCGTGTCCGGCGGCCCGAAGGACGAGGAGTTCGAAGAGACGACGAACGGCGCGGGCATGTACGAGGTCGGCGACCTGCACGCCGGCGACTACTCGGTGACGATCTCCGGGTACGACACCGACGAGTACGGCTTCGAGGTGACCACCAAGTCGGTCTCGGTGGGGCTCCGCGAGACGGCCGAGGTGGCCTTCGACGGCATCCTGCTCAGGACCGCCGGCGTGAGCGGCCGCGTCACCATCGACGGCGACGCCATGAGCGGCCTGACGGTCAAGCTGGCCGGCGAAGAGGACCGCAGCGGCATGACCGACGGCAACGGCCAGTACGCGTTTTCGGGCCTGGCGGCGGGCGACTACACGCTCACGCTCTCGGGCTACGACACCGACGAGTACGAGTTCGATCCGTCGATGATGGACATCGAGCTGGAGCTCGACGAGGCGGCGATCCACAACTTCATGGGCCGGTCGCTCCGGACCGTGGTGATCATGGGGACCGTCTCTGCCGAGGGCGACGCCCTCATGAACGTCGGCGTGACGCTGATCAAGGTGCTCGGCGCCACCACGGGCGAGGTCCTGGGTGCGACGATGACCGACGAGGACGGCGGCTACATGTTCGACGAGCTGCTCGCGGGCGTCTACCGCGTCGATCTCGGCGAGACCGACGACGAGTACGACTTCGCCACGAAGACCCGGCAGGGCGCGGTGGCGACGGACGAGACGGCGATGTGGGACTTCGACGCCGACATCATCCGCACGGCGAGCGTGGGCGGCGAGGTCACGTTGGACGGCGACCCGATGGGCGAGGTGATGGTGATGCTCACCGGCGACCACGATACGGACAAGGAGATGGAGACGGGCTCGGACGGCATGTACATGTTCGACGGGCTGCGCAAGGGCAGCTACACCGTCTCGATCGAGAACCCTGACGAGGACACCTACGACTTCCCGACCACCTCGCGCTCGGTGAGCCTCTCGGTCGGGCAGGAGCAGGACGACATCTCGTTCGCGGGTTCGATGCTCCGCCGGGCCAGCATCAGCGGCCAGGTGCACGTGGAGGGCGACGGTCTCGAGGGCGTGGCGGTCACGCTCGACGGCGACGCCGAGGACGAGACGATGACCGACGCCAACGGGGAGTACAACTTCCCAGGACTGGCGGGCGGCGACTACAAGATCGAGATCGAGAATCCGGACGACGACGCGTACATCTTCGAGGTCATGGAGATGGATGTCGACGACCTGGGCGACGAAGAGGCCCGCATCGTGGACTTCGCGGGCGAGCACACCACGACCGCCTCGGTCAGCGGCATGCTCTTCGCAGACGAGATCGAGGTCGACAGCATGCACACCGAGGGCGAGCCGGTACTGGCGGCGGCCGCGTTCGACTCGTTCCCGCTGCTTCTGCGGGGACCGGGGGTCAACGATGTCCGGGCCGGGTTCACCGACACCACCGGCATGTACTCCTTCGACGGCCTCAAGGCCGGCACGTACAACGTGGTCGTCAACCTCACCGACGAAATCAAGGCCGCCCTGGCCAGGGCGGGCTACAGGTTCTCGGGCGAAGTGACCACCTTCGGGATCGAGGTGCCCGCCGCGACGGACGTGGATCTCGACCTTCCCTTCCGGATCACGAAGCAGACGATCTACGCCGGGGCGCTGCTGGCCACCAACGCCAGAGCGAGCTTCCCCGTGGGGGGCGTCAGCATGGCGCTCTACCCGACCGCCGAGGACGCCGAGGACGGCACCAACAGCCTCGGAGCGGCGACCACCAGGAGCGGCAAGGCGGACGATCCCATGACCGGACTCGCGAAGTTCGAGTTTGAGCGCGCCAGGGACAAGGGTCCCGGCGGGGGCGGGATCGACTACCTGGTCTACGCCAAGGTGACGCGGGTCAGCAACTCCGATCTCAAGGTCCACAACGATGCCGTCATCGAGATCGAGTACGAGGCGGTGGACCGCGAGAGCCACGCCCCCACGGTCGCGAAGCTGATCAACACCCGCGTGAACTTCCAGTGGTGGGTGAAGAGCAACGAGACCGCCAAGGACGGCGACCGGGCCCTGGGCGGCTGGATGGCCAGCAACGGATCGGCGACCAACAGCAAAGGCCTGGCCACCTACACCGGCACGCTCAGCGCCGCCCAGATGGCCGCCGCCATCCGCGGCACGGCCGCGCGCTTCACGGTGGCCATGAACACGACCCAGGCCGACTCGGTGGACATGAACGAGAAGTGGACGCAGTCGCGTTCGCTCAGCCACACGCACACCGGTCTTGAGAACCCGGCCACCAACACCATGGCCGCCAACGACCTGGGTCCGGTCTACATCACCTGGCAGACCCATTCGCTGGTCCTCGGCGTGTACCGCGAGACCGACGACGTGGAGGGCTACACCAACTACCAGAGCAGGGTGCCCGGCGGCGACCACCGCCCGGCATCGAGCGTGGCCCGTCGGATGAAGCTCGAGTTCCTCGAGGAGGACGACCGCGGCCGCGACAAGCCCTACAAGTACGACCACGACGCCTGCTGGAACAAGAACAGCCACAAGACCGACGAGCGCGAGGTCATCGCGTCGTTCGGATCGGACGGTCTGGCCACGGTCAGCTGCCTGCCCAGGAACGACGAGTTCACCATCAAGTTCACGCCGGACACGGCGTCCGCCCCCAACCGCGCCGAAGTGGGCATCGTGGCCGAGAAGCTGCACGGCTACCTCGAGCCCTACAACGCGAAAGACATGAGCGTCAGCGGCAGCACGGTGGGCACCTTCGGCGACGGTTCGGGCGGCGTGCCCGAGGTCAGGATCTGCCTGTCTTCGAAGGGAACGAAGGACGACGAATGCGCCACCTGGGGATACCAGTGGGAGACCGGCTCGGTCATCGGCGCGGTGCGTCAAGGCGGCAACCGTGTGAGCGGCCACAGGATCTTCATCGAGCCGGTGACCGACGAGCACGGCGCCGACACCACCTCCACGAGGAGCAGCAGCTCGAGAGATTACAAGCTCGACGATCTCCGGGACGGCGTGTACGAAATCACCGCCTACAGCACCAGGACCCACAAGATCCGGGGCGACTCCGTCCACGAGGTGGTCTTCTACCACGACGAGAAGACCGACGACAAGGACACGCTCACCAAGTACGTCGGCACCGCCGCCCAGGACACGGCCAACTGGAGCGTGCAGCGCCTCGGCCTCAAGCTCATGGGATACATCGGCAACGACGTCAACGGCGACTCCAGGTTCCGCGGCGACGAATCCAACGCGGGCATCTCGGTCAGGCTCTCCGGCGGTGGTCTGAGCATGTCGACCACGACCAACGAGCGCGGATTCTACGAGTTCGAGGACCTGCCGGAGGGACGTTATACGATCACACCGAGCAGCAGCACATACCTGGTGAACCGCGGGTACAGGACGCTGAGCAGCGGCGCGAAGATCCCCTACACCAACTGGAGCGTCAGTGCGCAGACATACCCGTCCTTGATCGAGGAGGGCGATGTGCGCCTGCCCCGCGTCAGCCTCACCTCCAGGTCCGTCTCGAACTCCAGCTCCCGGGTCTGCGACGACCGGACCCCGCCGACGTGCGGCACCTTCTACAACTTCGGCATGCTGTACAGGGACGGGGAGGTCGAGGGCGCGGTGAACAACCTGAGCGGCAGCGCGTCGGGAATCGACCTCATATGGACCGACGTGTTCCTCGGCGATCGCAGCAAGCAGGAGATCACCACCAACTTCCGCGGCGAATTCACGCGCACCCGCCTCACCGAGGGCACATACACCATGAAGCTCGAGGACGCCGGCTGGGAGGTTGCCAGGATGAATTTCAGCGGCAAGGCGGACGATGACGGAACCAGATCCCAGACCTATCCGGTCCGGGCGAGCCTCAGCGGCAAGGACGACTTCGAGCAGATGGCGCTCCACGTCTACGACGCGGGTGCGTCGTCGGCCGACTATGCGGGCTCGAGCGTGAGAGTCAGCGGCAGGTGGCAGGGCACGACGGCCCAAAACTTCGACAGCACGATCTCGTGGCCGACGGGGTGGAGCCGCGCCAGCGGGACGGAGAAGACGGCGGGCGGCAACATCGGCACCATCAGTTGGAAGTCGGCGTCCGTCAGCTTCTACTTCGGCTTCCGCAACAGCGCCCTGTCCAGAGACGCCAGCGTCGAGGTCATGAAGGGTTCCACGGTGTGCAGTTTCCACAGGTGCACGCTGGACTACAACAGGACCAACAGCACCAGAGGCGAGGGTGAGGGCAGGGAGAACACCCTCACGGTGATGGTCACGGCCGAGAACGGCTACGACGACCACGAGTACACCCTGAAGGTCAGCCGTGCGGCGCCGGTCGGCGACGAGTTGACGAGGGAGCGCTTCCGCCGGGTCGACGTGGTCGACGACGATACCACGGAGACGCCGGCCCTCGGCGACGGTGACGGGAAGACCGTGTCGCGCGCCTTCGAGATGGAGACGAAGAACGCGACGGGCAGTTCGATGAACATGCGGATCGACCTGGTGGAACTCGGCGTGCGGGGCGAAGAGAACGAGTACTGTGCGCAGCGGGTCGTGACGGTGAAGGAACTCAACAAGGACGACGACGACGCCCTCAAGGCCCTGAACCCGTCGGACGACGAGGACAAATACAAGGACGATGTGTGCAGGGACACCCGCTACCGCCTCGGGGTGGACAAGTCGTACGAGATCGAGATCGAGTCCGAGGACAGCGTGTCCGAGACGTACTACCTGAACACCCGGAACCGCGACCGGAGCGGCGATGCAGAGCTCGAGTCCCTGGAAATCGACGGCGACGCCATAAGCCTCGTCTCCGGCGATACGACGTACTCGGCGGTCGAGGCCGCCGAACAGGTTACGGTCGAGTGGGAGACGGCCGACGAGAACGCGCGCGTGCTGGCCACCCCCAGAGATGCCGAAAGCGACGAGGACGGCCACCAGTTCGACCTCGGAGACCCGAATAAGGTGGACACCCTGACGATCAGGGTCATCTCCGAGGACAGTAAGGACACGGCGCACTACGTCCTGGATATCCGGCGCGCGAACAACGTTGCGACGCTGGCGACCCTGAGTCCGGATGTGGATCTGAACGAGAACTTCGACCCGGGGACGACGGCGTACACGGCCGATGCGGACCACGACGACGATGAGGTCGTGTTCACCTTCACGACGACCGACAAGGCTGCGACGACCGACCCCGCAAGCGGGCACTCGGCCGAACTGGGCGATCCCGGATCGGACACCGATGTGGAGATCACCGTCACGGCCGAGGACGGCTCGACGACCGAGACCTACACCGTCACGGTGACGAAGGCGGACGAGCCGCCGGACGCGGTTCCCGCGATCCTGTTCGTACAGAAGGACAAGATGGTTGAGTCGGTGATGGTCGGAGAGGGCGACTCCCTGGTCTACGGTGTGAGACTTGAGAAGGAACCGGCAAGTGACGTGGTGGTCACACTTCCCACGTACGAGACGGAAGACTTCACGAGGGCCTCCGGTGTCGCCACGTCATTCACCTTTACCAGCAGCAACTACGATGAGCCGCAGTACGACACCCTGGTGTCCGTGGAAGACGACGACGGGGCGGACGATGAGGTCAACGGGCTGTTCGTAACCGATGATGCCGCTAGCGACGACGACTACGACGATGTGGAAGCCACCATCGAGATAACGACCGACGACGACGATACGCCCGGCATCACGATGACTCCGCTCGGCATGGAATTCGTCGAGGGCGCCACGACCCGGAACACCTACGAAATCACCCTGGACACCCGGCCGACGGCTACCGTCCTCATAGGTCCCGATAAGAGCGACCTGCCCGAGGGCGTTACGGTCACTCCGCCGGAGTGGACTGTGAGTCCCAACGGCTCCGCCTGGAGTGACGGACAGGAGTTCACCCTCACGGCGACCGATGATACCGACGAGGACAACAACGACCTCTCCATAAGCCTCTCGCACTCCGTCCAGAGCCTTGGAGACTATAGTGGCATGACCGTTCCCGACTTGGACGCCTTGGTTCACGCGACGGAAGAGGCTTCGGTGATCATCAGCGTCACCAGAACTGAGATGGACGAAGGCGGCGAGTTCACGTACGCGGTCAGTCTGGCGATGGCACCTGAATCGGGCGAGACTGTCACCGTCACGATCGACTGCAAGACCTCGGACTTCAGCTCCGGCTGCAAGGACGGCGATGGCGATCCGGTCGAACTGGAGTTCACGGCCACGACCGAGCAAACCGTCACGTTGACCGCCAACCAGGTCAATCCGGACCGCGACGTGGTCGTCCGCCACACGGTCTCCTCGGACGACGACGACGGCGAGTACGCGGATGTCACTGCTGCGTCGTCCATCAACGTCAAGATCGTGGACAGGGACGGCAGCTAAACTCCAACCTCCCTCTCGCATCCCGAGAGTGGCCCAGATCGCCCCCGTCCGGTTCGCCGGGCGGGGGCGATCTCCGCCGTCTTCCACGCAACCTTTCCTTCTCAGTGCGCCGTGGAAAGGCGCGCTTTCCTGGTGGGTGCGAGTCCCACC
>JAPPGI010000108.1 GCA_028874985.1 Gemmatimonadota bacterium
CCGTGCCATTTTGGATGCCCACATGTGTGCAATTTTGCGCGCCCGGCAACAGTCGACTTCGAGATTCACCGCAGGGTGGAGTGGTTCCGGTCGAACGACCGCGAGAACGAAGAATCCCCACCCATCGTTTTCGGGCTGACCGTAGATGATCGTGGGTTATTGTGGGTTTGGACCAACGTGCTTGATTCGGATGCGCCCACGACCCCTCGGCCTCGAGCAGATTCCCCGGAAGACGTCAATCCGGAGATCGCCAATCGGTACCGCGATTACGTCCTGGAGGTCTTTGGCACGGATGGCACGTTGATTGCCTCCCGCCGGTATGATCGAGCTCAGGACGTCGCGGTGGGGGTGGCGGCAGGTGTCTGGGTACGTACCGAAGACGATCTCTTGCGAAGTCTCACGATCGTGGAGCCGATTCTGGAGAGCCGGTGACGGCCCTGCGGGTTTGAGAGCGCCCGTGGTCAGCCGGGTGGAACACGGGTTGGCCTGACCGGGTAGCAGGCGGGGGTGGCTTGTTTCGCTGGGGAGATGGGGGGTCGGCCCGGGCACCTTGGCACGGGTGTCGACGACGCTGTTTCCGGGACACGGGAAAACCAGAGGATGCAACCGACATTCGGATCCACGCCGGCCCGGTGGTTCGGGCTGGCACTCGCAATCACCGCTGCCGCGGCCTGCGGCGACGATCCGGTCAAGCCGAAGCCCCCCGCGGATGTCGAGCGCGAGGCGCTGGTCGCCCTGTACGATGCCACGGGAGGCTCGGGCTGGGCCCGCAAGGACAAGTGGCTCTCCGAGGAGCCGGTCGGCGAGTGGCACGGCGTAGGCGTCAATGATGACGGCAAGGTGAGGGTGCTCCGGCTGGACGACAACGGACTGGCGGGGCCCCTTCCGGCCCAACTCGGCGACCTCGGGTCGCTACGCTATCTGATGCTGGGCGGCAATGAGCTCAGCGGTGCAATTCCGGCCGAGCTGGGCGAGCTGCGCAAGCTGGAGGAACTCCATCTCAACCACAACCGGCTCACGGGCGAGATCCCCGGGGAACTCGGCAAGCTGGAGAGCCTCGAGCAGCTCCTGCTGGATTGGAACGAGTTCAGCGGGTCCATCCCGGCCGAATTGGCGAATCTCACGAAACTCCATTTCCTGAGCCTCTGGCACAGCGGAGTCGAAGGAGCGATCCCCGCCGAACTGGGCGGCATGCCGAGCCTCAAGGTGCTCGATCTCAACCGGAACCGGCTGACGGGCCCGATTCCGGCGGAACTCGGCGATCTGCCGAAGCTCAGGTACCTTTTTGCCCAGGAGAACCGGTTGAGCGGCCGCATCCCGGCCGGCCTCGGCGACATCCCGACGCTCGAGTGGGTGCGCCTCGACCTCAACCGGCTGGAAGGCCCCCTGCCTCCCGAACTTGCCGACGCCGCGGGACTCGAAGAGCTGCTTCTCGCGGGAAACCGCCTCACCGGTCCGATCCCTGTTGAATTCACCCGGCTGAGCGCGCTCTACGCCTTCACCTGGGAGGTCAACGACGGGCTCTGTGCCCCGGCGGACCGGGAGTTTCAGGACTGGCTGGGTGGGATAGGGCACGCGGTGGGGCCGACCTGCGAGGACTGACGCTTCGCTCCGCGTTGCTCCTCGGGGCGGTAGTGGCCACCGGGGGATGGGCGCGGCTGGGGCGCCCCGACCGGCGATGCATCCGGGCTGGGCCGCATCGGCCAACCGGGGCTCGTCGCGGTGTGGTCTCCTCGAGGCGGAGCTGATCAGGATGATTGGGAGCGGCCAATGAGTGCGGCCCGGAGAGTTCAACAGTGTTGTGAGCATGATTGTTGGGGTTGGATGTGGTGAATTCGGCTTTAATTCGGAAAATGGGGGATTTCGGCCAATTTTCGGGTGGTCTTGTGGGTTTTTCCCACATGAATTGGTGGGTTTTTCCCCCTTTCCATCTCTCGCGCAGGCCTTAGACTTCACAGTGCGGTCGGGTTGACCGCTCGCCGAAGGCCGATTGGGCGGCTTCGGCGATGTCTCCAAAGGCCAAAGGAGGCCATCCCATGAGAAACGCCGGTGCATTTGCCCCAATACTCGGCTTTCTGCCGACATCCATCCCACCCACCATGCTTGTCGTGGTCCTCGTGTTAGCGATCTCGGCGGTCGCAGCGCCCACCGAACTCACTGCGCAAATCGGCAGCTGCGTAGAGTGCATCCACAGTCCGTGGAACGATCCGTTCGACGATGTACCCGACGTGAATACGATTTGCGCTGGCAGTCACAAGGGCAAGACGGAATGCAGCCAGTCGGGCACCAAGAAGTTTCACTGGTGCGATACGGGTGGCGATGACTGTGACGACGGTGTGGACGGCTCTTCACCTGTCGTGGTGGGTGGGGAGGATCCGAAGCTGAATCATAGGG
>JAPPGI010000061.1 GCA_028874985.1 Gemmatimonadota bacterium
ACCGGGTCCGGGTGTTCCCGGACGCCAAGACCGGCCTGTATCAGTTGGAGTGGCGCGAGAACGGGCGCAGGCTCACCCGGTCGCTCAGGCACCGCGACTGGCGGCGCGCGAAGAGGCAGGCGGACGAATTCGCCGCCGGGTTCGCCGGCCCGGAGATCGTGGGCGGGGCGGAAGCCAAGCCCGAGCCGCTCACGCTGGGAAGGCTCTTTGACATCTACGGTGAGGAGGTGACGCCCGCCAAGGGCGTGCACACGCGGGGGCACGACCGGGCCGCCATGCGGATGTTCCTCCGGTTCTTCGGACGGAGCCGCGACCCGGCCACCCTGTCGCAACGGGACTGGGACCGGTTCATCCGGGAACGGCGAGCGGGCAGGATCGGACCGAGCGGCAGGCCCGTGTCGGACCGCACGGTCGAATACGACCTGAAGTTCCTGATCGCCGTCCTGAATTGGGCGGAGAGGTCGAGAGACGAGCAGGGCCGGTTGTTGCTCGACCGGAACCCGTTCAAGGGCCTCAGGAAGCCCGCTGAGAAGAACCCGACGCGGGTGGTGCTCGCCGAGGAGGAGTACCGGGCGCTGCTGGAGGTGTCGCGCCGGGTGGACTGGCGGTTTCGAATCGCGCTCGTGCTCGCACACGAAACCGGGCACCGCATCGGTGCAATACGCCAGCTTCGGTGGCCTGACATCGACTTCGAGGGTCGGACGATCCTCTGGCGGGCCGGGCACGACAAATCGGGCTATGAGCACATCACGCCCGTCACCGCCGAGGCGCTCGACGCGCTCAGGGAGGCGCGGAGCCCGATTCCCTTGGCCGGGGATGCCCCGGTGCTGCCCGCGCCCAGGAATCCCTCGGTCTGCATGGGAGCCGCGTTGGCGCAGGGGTGGTGGGACAGGGCCGAAAGGCTCGCGGGTCTGGAGCCGAAGCCCGGCAGGGGCTGGCACTCGCTTCGGCGGAAGTTCGCCAGCGACCTGATGGATCAGCCGCTGAAGGTGCTCTGCGAGCTGGGCGGCTGGAAGACGGCGAAGACGGTTCTTCAGTGTTATCAGCGCGCGGATGAGGGACAGCTTCGGACGGCTCTGGAAGCCCGTAGAAGGTCTCGCGGCTAGATCCGCAATCGGCGGGAGTCAAACGGCTGGAATCCGACCGGCCAATCCCGTAAGTTCAACCTCCATGAGCAGATGCGAATCCACGACCGACTGCCGGGCCGGCAAGGCGCTTCTGAGGGGGGCCGAGTGAGGATTCTCATCGATACGCATGCGTTCCTGTGGTGGCTGGCCGGCAACCGGAGATTGTCGGAGGCCGCGCGAGGGGTGATCGACGACCCGGGCAACAGCGTCCTGGTGAGCGCCGCATCGGCATGGGAGATCACCACCAAGCACCGGCTCGGGAAGCTGCCGGGGGCAGAGGTCGTTGCGGGCGAGGTTATGGCGGCCATTGAGGACCACGGCTTCGAACCGTTGGCAATCACCGTGGCCCACGCCGAACGGGCGGGACGGCTCCCGGGCCCACACCGCGAGCCGTTCGACCGGATGTTGATCGCCCAGTCGCTGGCGCACGACCTGCCTCTCCTGTCGAACGAATCGCTCTTCGATCAATACGGGGTGAGGCGGATCTGGAAGGGCGCTACCTGACTTCCGGCGGCAGGCGCTTCACCACCACCCGGGGCACGTCGAACTCGTCCTTCTCGACGAACGCCACCAGGCCGTCGGGACCGAATGCCGACGGCATTGCGGTTGCGTTGGCGGCGAAGGTGCACAGGTAGCGGCCGTCCGGCGTGAGCACGTCGATGGGCCCGTTGCCGGCCGGCTCTTCCCCCCGGCGCTGTACCCAGATGTTTCCCTCCCAGCCGGTGCGCAGGGTGCGGACGACGGGGATCTCGTGGTAGTACTCGGCGGATTCGGCCTGCTCGCGCATCACATCGGCCATCTGGCCCAGCATCGCTCCCTCGCGTCCACCTACCCTGCCGGCTCCCATCGGGTCGTCTCCCTCGTACCGCTTCAGCCGCCTCTCCCTTTCCTCTTCAATGATGCGCTCCGTGGTGGGTTCGGGGCGCAACGGCCGGGTCAGAACACGCTCCAGTTCCCCGTCGGGCGTTGTCACCTTGATCGCATAGGCGGACGAATCCGTATAGGCCACGCCACCGTTCGGCAACGCGCCCGCCGCGAGAACGGGCACGAAGACGCTCGCCTCTCCGGAAGGCTTCCACGCCGATACGACCGTGTCCTGGACAACCTCGGCGCCGGTCAGCACCAGACGGACGACAGGACGGGAATCCGATTTACGGACACGGTCTTCGCTCGCCGCCCGGCGCAGCCAGTCCACGCTGATCGACCTGACCTCGCCCCTCGCCAGGACGGTCTCTTCGCGCCGATCCGCGTCCAGGGAAGGCATGAAGGTCATCGCGCCGTCCGGCATCCGTACCCGGCGCTCGAACTCGCCGTCCGCACCGAACAGGTGGAATCCCTGCTGGAAGACCACCGTCCGCCCGTCTCGCAGCACCGCGAGGCCCATCGTGGAGGTGTTGTGGGGAGCGAATTCCCCGGGTCCCTCGCCGGGTCGCCCGAACTGCCGCACGAATCCGCCCCCCCGGTCCACGACCACGATCCGTGAGGCCTGGGTGTCGAGCAAATACAGGTTGCCCGACGGGTCGAACGCCACCCGCCTGATCCGGCCGAATGTCTCCCACTCGGCGCCGTCGAACGACCCCACCCGGTACACCTCCTCGAACTCCGCATCGAGGAAGAGGTCCTCCCCGGGCAACTCGACCACCTCCTGACCGGCAACCGGAACCGCGCCCGCCCCGAAGAGCGGCGTGAAAACCGCGGTCCCGACCGTCACCGTCCAGTGTCTCATTTCGCGCCTCCCGCGTTGATTCCTGCCTGGTCCCGGCCCGGGACCGGTCGTCCGGCCAGGCCCTGCCTACCTCAACCCCGGCGGCAGCCGCCTCACCACCACCGTCTGCACGTCGAGTTCGTTGGTCTCCACGAAGGCCATCAACCCATCCGGGCCGAACGCCGAGGGCATTTCGGTGGCGCTGGGCGGGTAGGTGCCCAGGTAGCGGCCGTCGGTTGTGAGAATGTCGATGGCGCCGTCGCCGACGAGCGTGGCGCTGCGCCGCTGGACCCAGATGTTGCCTTCCCAGCTGGTCTTCAGGGCTCGCACCACCGGAATCTCATGGTAGAACTCCATTGATTCGGCCTGGCGGCGGTTACGGGCCGACATCTCGTCGGCGATATCCGCATAGGTGCCGCCGAGGCGGGCCAGATCCTCCCGAAAGTTCCGCTCGAGCTCCAGCTTCAACGCCATGAAGAGGTCCCTGTCCCTTTCGCTCACAGGGTCGGGCCGGATCGGTCTGGTCAGCACTCGTGCCAGGTCTCCGGTGGGCGTGAGGATCCTGATCGCGTAGGCGGACGAGTCCGTGAAGGCGATGCCCCCGTCAGGCAGCGCCCCCGCGATTGCCGGCGGAACGAATCCGATCGGAGCGCCAGGCGGGTTCCATGCCCTGGCCACGGTGTCGACGGCGGCCTGATAGCCATCGAGGCGAAAGCGCTCGAGGGCTCGAAAGGCCTGTCCGGACCCGGTCGGGAACGGTCCGTCGGCGATCGGCGTCGTGGAGGGTCGAAGCACCGGGCTGGTGGAAAGTACCGCGGCGCCTTCGGGGAGTGCCTGCAGTTCCATGAACGTGGTCCTCGCCCCTCCGGGGATGCGAATCATCCGCTCGAACTCGCCGTTGGGCCGGAACACCGCGAAGGCGCCCCGGTTCCAGGTGTAGACCACGGGGCGCCCGTCCGACAGGACGACCAGGCGCAGCAACTCTCCGAAATCGCTCTCGAACTCTCCGGGGCCTTCACCCCGCCGCCCGAACTGGCGGACCAGCGCTCCCGACTGGTCCACGACCGAAATCCTGAGGCCCTGCGTGTCGAAGATGTGGAGGTTTCCGGCCGCGTCGAAGGCCACGTCGCCGATTTCGCCGAAGGTATCCCAGCGGCCGTCCAGAATGGACCCCACGCGGTAGAGTTCCTGGAAGGCGCCCACGAGAAAACTGTCCTGGGCGGGCAGTTCGATGACCTCCTGCGCCGCGAGTGGGCCGGTTGCCGCCTGGAAGGCCACAACGAGCAGTCTGCAGCGCCTCCTCATGGGTGACTCCTTGCAGGGTGGGTTCTTCACCTTGGCCGGCCCAACGAAACCCCGGGGATGCGAGACGCCCCTGCATCTTTGACGCCGGCACGGCTGCAATCGTTGTCCTCGTGCCGCACAGGGGCGGCTAAACTCCGATCGGCGCCCCGATCAGCGAATCCGGAATCCCGAACGCATCGACAAGCTCCACCGCCCGCGGCGCCAGATCCCGGCAGCGCCGGTTCACTTCGCGCCGGACCGCTTCGCTCTTGGACGGCTCGAAGTAACCCTTCTCGAGGTACCAGGCACGGTTGTCCTCCAGGGTGGCCAGGCCGTACAGCGCGACGACCCTCGCCACCAGCTCCTTCGCTTCGCCGTCGTGCATGGAAGCGAGCGCCTCGAGCGCGGCCTCCAGCACGATCCGGTCCACATGCGCGCGTGCCAGCGACATCAGATGGTCCTGGCAGGCGTTGACCGCGGCGAAGCTGTCCATACCCTGGTCCAGCCGGGCCTTGAGCCGCCGCGCCGCGGAGCGTAGCAGACGCTCCTCGCGGTAGAGAAGGGCGGAGCGCTGGAACTCGCCGCCGGCCAGGTGTCCGGGATCGGTCCTGCGGGTCACCACAGGGTTCATGTCGGCCAGGCGGGTTCCGGCCAGCTCGGCCAGGTGGCGGGCCATGCCCCACATCGTCAGGTCGCCCATCTCGCGGCGGTAGCGCGAGAGCAGGCCCTTGGCGGCCAACTGGAGCAGGACCGGGTTCGCGCCCTCGAAGGTGGCGAAGACATCGGTGTCGGCCTTGAGCCGGCCGAACCGGTTTTCCGCCAGGTAGCCCTGTCCCCCGCACGCCTCCCGGCAGGCCTGGAGAGTGTCCAGGGCGTGGCGGGACGCGACCGCCTTGAGCGCGGCGGCGCGTACCTCGAGTTCATGCTGATCGGTATCGGTGTCGGCATGCCGGCGGACCAGATCGCGCACGGCAAAGGCGGCCGCGTAGGTGCGGGCCAGGCGGGGCAGGAGTTCCCGCTGCAGGGCCAGGTAGTCCAGGACCGGTATCTCGGGTCCGCCGGCCGGCCCGAATTGACGGCGTTCGGCGGCGTAGCGCACCGCGATCACCAACGCCTTCTTCGCGACGACCACGGACGCGGCCGCGATGCTGATGCGGCCCGCGACAAGTGTGCCGAGCATGGTGAAGAAGCGGCGTCCCGGGCTCGGGATGGAACTGTGGTACCCACCCTCGGGACTCACCTGGGCGAAGCGGTCCAGGAGGGCGTCGCGCGGAATGCGCACGTCGTCGAACCGGATGCGGCCGTTGTCGACTCCGTTCAGCCCCTCCTTGGCGCCGCAATCCTCGATGTGCACACCGGGGAGGACGGCGCCGCGGTCGTCCCGGATGCGAACCAGGAAGGCGTGGACCCCCTGGTCCTCGAGGGCGCGGCCGGGGGGGGTCGGGCCGTATACGGGGTGGGTGGGGCGGCCGGTGACGGAGGCCGTGTCCGGGGACGCGCCGGGCGCCACCGTCCCGGGGCCGCCTCGGGCCGGCACTCGCAGCCGGGCGAAGACGGTGGCCATGCGGCCGTGCAGCGCCGCGTTGCCGATGTAGTCCTTGCGTGCGTCCCGGTCGGGGGTGTCGATCACGAATTCGCGGGCCGCGGGGTCGTAGGTAGCGGTGGTGCGGAGGTCGCGGACGTTGGAGCCGTGGCCGGTCTCGGTCATCGCGTAGCACCCCGGCAGCTCCAGGCTGGCAATCGCGGGCAGGTGGCGCCGGTGGTGCTTCTCCGTCCCCAGCTGTGCGATGCTGCCGCCGAAGAGCCCGAACTGCACCCCGTACTTGACCAATACGCTCAGGTCGCCCAGTGCCAGCTCCTCGAACACGGCGACGGCTCCGCATGGGTCGCCCTCGCCCCCGTATTCGCGCGGGTATGCCACTGCGCCCAGCCCCTCCTCGGCCAGCACCTCGATGGCGGCCAGCGTGTGTTGCCGGTATTCGTCGCGGGAAAGCTCGTCGGGTATGCGAAGCTCGGGGCGGGCCAGCGCCCCGCGGGTGCGGGCCCGCAGTTCGGGGTGGTCGCCGTGGATGAGCGGCGCGACCTCCTGGGCCAACCCGCGCGGGCGGGGTCCCGTGGTCGGTGCCTCGTGCGCCGTTCCGGTGATCTCCCGGAGCGCCTCGGCACCCGCCACTCCCAGCTCCAGCTCCACCTGGCCGAGCGTGGCGAGTGCGGCGTCGCGCCATGGTATCGCGGGGCCTCCCAGCGCGGGATCGGCTTCGACGATGGCGAGCCCCGCGCGGGTCAGGGTGAGCGTGCCGTTTCCCGCGGCCGCGCGGATGGTCCGGGCCGCGGCGCCGAAGACGGCCGGGGTGGGCGGGGTGCCGGGGTCGAGCCAGTCGCGCACCCGGGCCCGGCCCTCGGGCGTCATCCATGCGGCGTCGTTCAGCGCGCGGCTGACGGCGTCGAGTTCTTCGTCCTCCATGAGGCCGTCGGCCCAGACGGCACAGAGGACCGGCAGGAAGACGAGGAAGGTGGGTTCCCGGGCGAGGGTGGGGGGGTGGGAAGGGGGCATGGGCGGTCGGTATGATTCGGGGTGACGAGCCGGACACTCTGAAGATACCGCGTCCCACCTCTTGAAATCCCCCGCCCGGCGGGGCAGAATCGGTCTTTCCCCGTCACCCCCGCACCTCACAACCCGCGGCCCGAACAGATGAGACAATCCCCCCTGGTGGGTGTGATCATGGGATCCCGGAGCGACTGGGCGACGATGAAGCATGCGTGCGACATCCTCGACGCGCTCGGCGTTTCCTACGAGACCCGGGTGGTGTCTGCGCACCGGACACCCGACCTCCTCTTCCAGTACGCGTCGGAGGCCGAGGACCGCGGGTTGCGCGTGATCATCGCCGGTGCAGGCGGGGCCGCGCACCTGCCCGGGATGGTGGCTTCGAAGACGGTCCTTCCCGTGCTCGGCGTACCGGTTCAGTCCCGGGCCCTCAAGGGACTCGATTCGCTGCTGTCGATCGTGCAGATGCCCGGGGGGGTGCCCGTGGGGACGATGGCGATAGGGGACGCCGGGGCGGCCAACGCGGCGCTTCTGGCCGGCAGGATCCTCGGTGCCGGCCACCCGGCGGTACGCGAGGCGGTTCGCGAGTTCGCCCGTGCACGGACCGCGGCGGTGCTGGCCGACCGGGATCCGCGGCAGCCACCTCCGGGTTGAGAGCCCGTGAGGGACCCGTGTCGGCACTTGAGGGCCGCGTGCGACGGTTCTTCCGCCGGCTGCGCGTGACGGCTCCCCGGTTCGCCCGGCGATCGGCAGGTCACCCGTGAGGATCGCCGTTCTGGGCGGTGGGCAGCTCGGGCGCATGCTGGCCCTCGAGGGAATCCCGCTGGGACACCGCTTCACCTTCCTGGAGCCGTCGCCCGCCCCGCCCGCCGGCCCCCTCGGCACCGTGGTTGCCGCTCCCTACGACGACCGGGCGGCGCTGGCCCGGGTCGCGGATACGGCCGATGTCGTCACCTGCGAGTTCGAGAACGTGCCCGCCGCGAGCGCTGATTTCCTGGCGGCCCGTCTTCCCGTTCTGCCACCGCCGGCGGCACTGCAAGCGGCACAGGACCGGCTGGCCGAAAAAGAACTGTTCCGCCGGCTCGGCATCCCCACCGCCCCCTTCCACCCGCTCCGCACGCCCGCGCAACTGGACGCCGCTCTGGGCACCACCGGGCTGCCCGCCGTCATTAAGACCCGGCGCTTCGGCTACGACGGCAAGGGGCAGGTGGTGGCGCGCTCGGCCGCGGAGGCGGCCGCGGCCCTGGACGTCCTCGGCGCGGAGCTGATCGCCGAGAGCTTCGTCCGCTTCACACGGGAGCTGAGCATTCTCGCGGTGCGGGGACGGGACGGGGACCGCGTCTTCTATCCCCTCACCGAAAACCACCACCACGATGGAATCCTGGTCGCCAGCTACGCGCCTGCTCCGCGGATCACACCGGCGCTGCAGGCCGCGGCCGAGGCGATGGCCGAGCGGGTCATGGAGCGGCTGGACTATGTGGGTGTCCTCGCCATCGAGCTCTTCGAGGCGCGGGGACGCCTGCTGGCCAACGAGATGGCGCCCCGGGTACACAACTCGGGACACTGGACCCTCGACGGCGCGGCCACGAGCCAGTTCGAGAACCACGTTCGTGCCGTGACGGGACTTCCTCTGGCGGTCCCGCGGATGGCGGGTCCGGCGGCGATGCTGAACATCATTGGAGAGCTGCCCGACGCGGTGGAGGTGGCCTCGGTTCCGGGCGCGCATCTCCACCTCTACGACAAGACCCCGCGTCCGGGACGCAAGCTGGGCCACGTCAACGTCACGGGTGGGGACGAGGCCGCGGTCCGGGCAACCGCCCGCCGGGTCCGGGAGTTGCTTGGCGGCGAGTCCTCCAGCCTCCCGGCGGCGGTGTCGCGTGGTTAGCTTACCAGCTTCCCTCCGGACCGGGAGCGGCCGTGCTCGACGAAATAAAGACCAGGATTTCCGAGGAGGTCGAAACCCTGACCCACGAACTCAACGTGGTGTTGCCGGACCGCATTCGGAAGGCGGTCGAGCTGGGCGACCTGCGGGAGAACTCCGAGTACAAGTCGGCGCTCGAGCGGCAGCAGTTCGTCCAGGCCCGGATCGGACACCTGGCGGGCCGGATGGCCGAGATCTCGAAGATCGACGTGGAACACATGCCCGCCGACCGGGTCGGCTTCGGCTCGCGGATCCGGGCGCGGGATCTCGCGCTTGACGAAGTCGTCACGTTCACGATCGTCGCGGGCGATTTCATCGACTTCGAGAAGGGACACATTTCGCTCGATTCGCCCCTGGGACGCGGGTTCCTCGGTGCGCGGGAGGGCGACCGCGTTGCGATCCGGCTGCCCGCCGGCGAGCGGCGCTTCGAAGTCGTCGGGTTGACCACGCTGCCGCAGCAGCTGGCGGGGGAGGTGCCCCCGGGTTAGCAAGACGCCGCCCCTGGCGGCCCCCGGGGAACCGGTTACCGGTCGAAAGCGGGTTTCGGAATGCGGGCCACGATGATTCGGATCTCCGAGTCGGCGACAACACGGAACACGGCCGCGTCCCCCGCTCTCACCGCCTCGAAGTCGTGGATCCGCACACCACTGGCACCCAGCCGGCCGGCGTAGGTGTCGGTCTCGGCCAGCTCGACCGCGGCCACCGCGTCGAGGTCGTTGTCGCCGGTGAGGGTGACGGGCCACGGGTAGCGGCCCGGCGGATCGGGGTTCGAGAAGATCTCGGTTGCCGTCGGGAACTGGTAGAAGAGGAACCTCGGCGTCCTCTCGCCGGCGAGTTCGCTCTCGGCACCGGCAACGGTCATCGCGGTTGCGTGGGCCGCCAGGAGATCGTCGATGCTCTCGCCGGTCACATCGACGATGCCGGCCGCGCCGGAGCGGGTCAGGGAGTCGTTCAACTCCGTCACGAAGTCCTTGTCGGCGGCCATGGGGTGCGCCGCCCCGGCCATGATCCGGTCGCGCAGCAGCCGGTGGAAGTGCCACCCGCTCCCGTAGACGTGCCCCCTGCCGAGGGGTTCGAAGGTCACCGCGTTCGGGTTTACCGAGTAGGCCCGCACGGTGCGCGCCAGCAGCTGGAAGGTGCCCTCGACCGCGACCCGGTTCTCGCGGAGGCCGACCCGCATCATGTCCCCGGTTACCCGGTCGTCCAAATCCGGGCCTCCCCCGCGCTCCCAGGCGGTGCGCGAACTCATCTCCTTAGCGATCTCGGCGGTTCCCTCCTCGACCCAGGTGGGGTGGAACCGGCTTCCTCCTCCCCGCTTCCCGTCGCCCCGCACGCGCTTGTAGAGGGAACTCACGTGTTTGGCTTCGTGGGCCATTCCCGAAAAGGCCCAGCGGGAGTTGTTCTCGAACCGGAATGCGCCGGCGCTCATGTGAATGAGTTCCATCTCGTTGGACGCCTCGCAGTCGTCGGTCGTGAACGTCATGTCACCCGACCACACGAAGCCGCGGACGCCCTCGAGCGTCGGGTTGATCAGGACGACGATCTTCTCGTCGCCGTTGACGTCGCTCACACCGCCGAAGTAGTCCTCTATGACCTCGGCACCGTGATCCGAGTAGAAATCGACGACGCTGTCCACGTTTTTCACCGGCACGGGAGACTCGGCGTCCTGCTCCTCGTAGACCACCAGGTGGTCGTTTTCGGCGATGATCGCCGCATCCACCTCCCGGGCGACGTTGCAGCCGCTGCTCCGCAACCGGAAGGTGTGGGTCGCCTTCTTCATCGCCCCGGTCCGCCCGCGGATCGCAGCGGCCGCCGCCGCCCGGTCCAGCATGGGTCCCAGCCTCCCCTCCGCGGCGAGCCTCCGGTAGAGTTCCACCTCCTCGCGGCGGATTCGGAGGTGCAGGGAATCGTTCGCGGCCTCGATTTCGAGGGCGCGGGCGTGGTCGGCCTCAAATCCCCGCGGCGTCGGCCACGGTGGCGCCGGTTTGCGGCCGCCCGCGTCACGGGGGGGCGCCGCGCTGTCCGAGGCGGGGATCCCTTCCACCTCGAGGGTCGTGTTCGGCAGTTGCGCGGAGGCGGCGTCCAGTCCCGCGACGGTCACCCGGTAGTATGCGGACACCTCCGGCGCCCGAACGAAGATCCCGCAGGGCCGCGGGTCGCCGGACCCGAAGACCCTGACATCACCGACGGCCAGCCCGAGAGGCCCGTCGCAGACACGCATTTCGAAATCGGCGGAGTCCTCTCCGCCTTCGGAGTCCGCGACACGCACCGTGAACTCGAAGGTCCCGGCTTCCGACGGCGTGCCCGCGACCACTCCGTGCGGCTCGATCGCGAGACCTCGCGGCAGCGTCCCGTCCCCTCCCAGGCTCCAGGAATAGCCTTCGCCGGTGCCTCCCCTGGCCCCGAGGGTGTCGCTGTGTTGCAGCGTCACACGGCCCCAGTCCAGGGAGTCCGTTACGATGGTCACGGGCGCGCGGGTCGCCCGGAAGACGGCGGTCAGTACGCCGGTGCCGGCGGTCAGCGTCTGCACCGCCTCGGGACCTAGGGTCCAGCCGGTCTCGGCGATGCCGTCCTGTCCGGTGGTCACGGCCGTGTCCGACGCGGTGCCGCCTCCGGAGGTGACCGCGAAGGCGACCGCGATGTCCCGCGCCGGGTTCCCGTTGGCGTCCAGGACCAGAACGGCCGGCGGGACCGGAAGAGGCTCGTGCACGTAACCCACCTGGCCGTCGCCCCGCGCCTTCTCGACCGCACGGGCCTCCTGGCGCACCGTCACCTTCGCCTCGCCGGCCACGGTCCCCGCGCGCGCCGAGATGTCCGTGCTCCCGTTTCCGGCCGCGGCGAGGAGCCCCGTTCCGGTGTCCACGTTCGCGACCGCCGGGTTCCGGCTCGACCACCCGACGTTCACGTTGGTCATTGTCTTGCCATACTGGTCGATCACGCGCGCCCGAAGCTGTTCGGTGTCGCCGACGGCGGTGAGGGAGACCCGTGACGGCGAGACCTCGATCGTGGTCGGAACGGGCGGCTCGGCGGGGTCGCCGCATGCGGACATCGCCGCGGCGAGGAAGAGGGGAAGGGTGGACGGGGCGGGTCTCACGCGTGCCATGGTACGGGAGCCTTCAGTTGGATTCATCTTCATCCAGGATCGCCTCGTAGACGATGGGCCGCAGCAGCCGGTCGACGGTCGCGGCGCCGAAGGGCTGCAACTGGGTCCAGGCGAAGGCGATGATCTCCTCGGCGGGGTCGATCCAGAAGTAGGTATTCGCAACCCCGGCCCACCAGTAGGTTCCGTCCTCGATCCCCGCCGGGACCGCGAACCCCATCCCGAAGCCCATGCCGGGAATCTTGAGAATGGGGATGAGGTCTTCGTCCAGCTGGTTGCTGGTCATGAGTCGAACCGTCTCGGGCTCGAGAAGCCGAACGCCGTCCAGTTCGCCGCCTTCAAGGAGCATGCGGCAGAAGCGCAGGTAGTCCCTGGCCGTCGAGACAAGGCCGCCACCGCCGGAGAGCCAGTCCGGGGGCCGGGTGAACGAGCCGTCGGTCGGGGAATCGCCCAACTTCAGGCCGTATCCGGTGGGCCGGTACATCGCGGTGAGGCGGTCCCGCTTTTCCGCCGGGACCTGAAACCCCGTGTCGTGCATGCCCAGGGGTTCGAAGATGCGCTCCCGGAAGAAGCGGTCCAGGGTCTGCCCCGTCACGACCTCGACCACGAGGCCCAGAAGGTCGGTGGACACGCTGTAGTTGAAGCGGTCGCCGGGATCGTCGACCAGCGGCAGCGAGGCCAGGATGTCCGCCCACTCCCGCAGGTCGGGCTGCGGGCTGCCGGACTCCTTGTCGAACGCCCGGTTGTACATGGAATCGACGGCGCTGCTGCCGAAGACGCCGTAGGTGAGACCCGACGTGTGAGTGAGGAGATGCCGGATGCGCATCGCGCGGTCCGGACGGCGGGGCCCCATGTCCTGGAACACCCTGACGTCCTTGAAGGCCGGAATCACGCTGGCCACCTTGTCGTCCAGGGAGAGCAGGCCGTCCTCCACGAGGATCATCACGGCGACGCTCGTGACGGGCTTGGTCATGGAGTAGATGCGGAAGATGTCGTTGGGTTCGAGGGGGTCGTCGTCCTGTACGCGCCACCCCCGCGCCTCCCAGTGCGCGATCTCGCCGCGCCGCGCCACGAGCGTCATGACCCCGGCGGTGCCGCCCCGGTCGATGAATTCCTGCATGGTGGGCCCGATGCGCGCGAGCACTTCGCCGGAGAGGCCGACCTCCTCGGGGGTGGTGGTGGGGAGGGGGTCTTCCTGGGCCCGGGCCGTAGCCGGGGCGGCGATGATGGAGGCCAGGACGACGGCCGCGCCGCAGTGGCGCGATATGCTGAGAGGGGGCTGCATGCGGGTTGTCCGGTGGGGGTTGGGCGATGCGGCCGCCGTGGCCGTGCGTTCTGACAAGATGGCCCGCCCCCGTCGTTTCCGCGACTCTATGGCGCGGGCGGCGCGTGGACTAGCTTCACCCCCCCTGGGGCGGCGGGTGTGGACGCCGGCTTCCGGGCTCGAAGTCGACGAGTACCCGTGACACGGGAGAACCGGTGCCGAAGGCGAAGCGAGTCGGAAAGTCCTCCGCGGTTCGCACGGCCGCGACCGCATGTGCATACCCGGCCGGGATGGCGGTGTTCGCCGCCCTGCCCGGCTGTGGCGCCGACACCCCCGCGCCGCCTCCGTTCGTCGCGGTGGCCGACGAGAAGCAACTTATGCTCTCGGTCCTCGAACCGGCCGCCGAGACCTACTGGGACGCGGTAGGCGTGATCATGGACCACGAGGGTACGCACGAGATCGAGCCGCGGAGCGACGAGGGGTGGGAAGCGGTGGTCGACGCGGCCTACCAGCTCGCCGAGTCCGGCAACCTCCTGCTGCTGGAGGAACGCGCCAGGGGCAGGGAGCACTGGATCACCATGTCCCGGTCGATGATCGACGTGGGGCGGCGCGCGATCGAGGCCGCCGCGGCGAGGGACGCGGAGGCCGTATTCGACGTGGGAGCCGAGCTCTACTTCGTATGCACCGGGTGCCACGCGGTCTACGCCGCCGGGACGCTGCGGCCGAGCGACCTTGCGGATTCGGCGGCCGGCGACGGGGCGGGGGAGGGGCGGGACGTCCCGTGATCGGGCGCTTCCTGGGGTGGCTGGGGGAGACGCAGTGGAGCGTGGCGCTCCTGGAGTCGCTCTACGCATGGCCTCTGGTCGAGTCCGCCCACGTGCTCACCCTCGGCCTCTTCGTGGGCACAACGATCATGATGGACCTGCGCCTCGTCGGCCTCGCCTTCAAGCGCGTCTCCGTGCGGTCCTTCACGGGACGCCTTCTTCCCTGGACCCGCGTGGGCTTCATCATCATGACCGTCACCGGCCTCCTCCTCTTCTACTCCCAGCCTCTCCGCTACTACCACAACCTCTTCTTCCGCGTCAAGGTCCTCGTGCTGATCGCGGCCGGCGTCAACGCCTTCGTCTTCCACCGTGGCGCCCTCCGGCGGGCGGCGCGGCGGAGCGACGCCGCCGCGCCCCCGCTTGCCGCCCGCGTCGCCGCTCCACGGACGCGTCCACATGAGCGGATCGTCGACGGTGAATTCGTAGTTGATGGTGTCTTCGCCGACCCGTGTGAAGCGCTCGGTCACCCGCATCTCCTCCGATGGCGGAACCCCCTGCAATGTCTGGTCGGGATGAAGGTTCGTCGTCTCCACCACGAGCGTGTCCCCCTCCCAGCGCCCCCACGAGTCGCCCATCCAGGGCCTGACATGCTTCGGCAGCCGCTTCGGTTCGCCCATGCGGATGATCCGCACGTCGTGCACCATCTCGGTCATGATCACTATGTGGTCGGGGGTCTGAACGATCGTGTAGTTGTTGTTGTAGAAGTAGTTCGGCAGCATGGGCGGCCCCGCGTTCGACCCGAACGACATGATGCAGCGCTCGCCCAGGGGCCGGTTCTCGGGGTTGTCGAAGGCACCGAACCGTCGGGCGAGGCGCCGGCGCTCGGAGAACCGCTCCCTGCCCTCCTCGCCGAGCGGGGGAACCCGCCCGTCCGCCGGATCGACGACCAGCGATGTCCGCGGCTCGCCGTTGAAGACCGCCACCCGGTCGCCCGAGTCGATGAAGAAGGCGTTGTACCCGCCGGTCCCTCCGGAAGCCGCGTCGAAGAGGGGTTCGCCGGTGAACTGCCCGCCCACCGGAAGCGGTCCGCGGTCCGGGTCACTGTCTGCGTTGGCCGCTTCACGGGCACTCGTCAGCCCACTCTCGATGGCCGCGACCTGCTCCCGGGTGAAGACGGGGCCCATGCCCCGCCGGCGCTGAATGGGCGTGGCCGTGGCGTTCGACCAGTTGCCCTGCAGGTCGGGGTGCCCGGCGGGGGTGCGGGGACGATCGGGTTCTTGCGCAGGTGTCCATACATCAGCTCCTCGACGAACTCGACGCACTTGAACTGTCCCAGCCGGGCGTCGGGGTCGATGTTGCGGTAGAGCGGCATCCGGATCGTCCACGGGCGCGAAAAGGTCGCGGAGTCGTCCATCTCGGCCTCGTACCAGATGTGGTCGGGGCCGGCCAGGGTGTACCGTTCGGTGACATGGAGCCCCGCGCCGTGGTGGTTGCCCGCCCGGTCGAACCAGGTCCGCCCGTTGAAGCCGTTGACCTCCACCACGAACGTGTCCCCCTCCCAGCGGCCCACCGACTGCCCCATCCAGGAGTCGACCTGCGGCGGACCGGGATCCTCCATGTAGATCTCACGCATGGCGCCCGCGTCCGATCCGACGGCCCCCAGTGCGAGGACCTCGCCGGCGGGCACGGGGACCACCGGGCCCGGCTGCATGGCCAGCGCCGGACGGGCCGCGTGCGGCTCGATGTCCCAGTGCGCGTTGCCCAGCGCCTGCCACAGGCCGTTCAGGTCGGGCCTGCCGGAGGCGGTGCGGGGGATGTCGGCCCTCTGGGCGATTGCGGAGAGGGGCAGGACGGCTGCGAGGACCGCGGGGATGAGTGGGCGGACGGGAATTCCATTCATGAGCGACAATGTGTTGGACCAGCGGGCCGGAGGCCAGCGCCGACCTGAGCATGGCAACGTGCCGCTCCGGCGCTCGCGCCGGGTTCATCCGAGGTGCGGTTCATCCGAGGTGCGGTCTTGTGGAAGTCGGTGCGGCACACCTACCTTTTGTTGCACACGGTCCTTGCTCAGCGTGACCGGCAGCAAACCAGTGGGGAGGTCCTCAATGAAGCCGAACCGGCAAGCAGTCCCGCGTGTGTCCGATGCCATGGCCCTGGTGTTCGTCGCCCTCGTCGGCGGTTGCTGGACGGAGACATCGGTACCGACGACCATCACGATCTCACCTTCGTCCGTAACCATGGATCTGGTGGAGGAACTGCAGCTGACCACGGTTGTGGCGGATCAGAACGGCCAGGTCATGACGGGGATCACGGTTACCTGGTCCAGTGACGTCGACTCAATCGTGTCGGTCACCGACGGCAAGTTGGTGACGTCCGTCGTTGCCGGGCAAACGCGGGTCCACGCCACCGTGGGGGCGGCGACGGGGAGTGTGATCGTGACGGTTACGCCGGGGCCGCGCGGGTGGCTGCTTAAAGCCTATGGCGCGCTGGACGGTCTTGGCTGGACCAACAGAGCCCACTGGGGGACGACCGCACCGCTCCAGTTTTGGCACGGTGTGACCACAGACGCCGACGGGAACGTCACCGGGCTCAGGCTTTCCGACAACGGACTGAACGGTTCGATCCCATCCGGGATCGGCATATTGGCGAGCCTTCAACACCTGGATCTCAGCCAAAACCTGGTGAGCGGCTCCATCCCGTCCGATCTGGGCACATCGGCGAACCTTCAACACCTGGATCTCAGCCAAAACCTGGTGAGTGGCTCCATCCCGTCCGATCTGGGCAGCCTTCCGGACCTCGGATATCTCAACTTGGACTCCAACGAATTGACAGGCCCGATTCCGGGGGAACTGAGCTATCTTCGACGTCTGAGGTATCTCGCTCTTGGATCCAACCATCTGACGGGCCCCCTTCCGCCTGAGCTCGGTGTTCTCCGCCTCCAGGCTCTCCTGATCAACGACAATGGATTGAGTGGACGGCTTCCACTGGCACTGATCGGGATGCCCCTCCAATCGTTCAACTGGGAGCATACGGGTCTCTGCGCCCCCCTTGACGACGCCTTCCAGGAATGGCTGCTGTCGGTTTTCACTCGCAGCGGCCGGAATTGCACGTCGTGAAGGGCTGGTGGGGCGGACCGCGGCGGAGTCCGGACAACTCGTATCGGGGGGGAGTGAGCCCGGGACTGACGTGAGGCTGCGCGAAGCCCCGATCAGTCACGTGACCGAGCGGAGTCCCCCACCCCGAAAGCCAGCAGCAGATTCCCCGGCATCTGTCCGAACAACCCGTAGCCGCTGTTGACCAGGAGCATCCCCCCGGCGATCACGGGACCCGGACCGTCGATGGCACCGCCGCGCCCGGGCACTCCGCCCACCGTCCCGACCGGCCGGGTGGTGTCGAACTCCCAGATCACCCGCCCGTCCACCGTCGAATGTGCACGGATCACGCCGTCCAGGCCGCCCGCGAAGACCGCGCCGTGGATCGCGGTGACCGCGGCCGAGTTCGCGGCGAAGCAGCCCCGTTTCCCGCGGCATTGGGGGCGTAGGCGTAGCGGCCGTCGCCGGCCATCCCCCAGTGGATCCCACCGAGCGCGCTGCCCTTTCCGACCCGGGTGGACCACAGAACCGCGCCATCGTCGTCCGGGTCGAGGGCCCAGACCACTCCCGACCTCTGCCCCGCCACCAGAATCTCCCTCGATGGTGGGGCTTGACCAGACCGCCGGACTACCCGTGCCGTATGCCGCAGCGTGCCACCCCACCCGCTGCCGCCACAGCAGGGACCCGCTCTCCAGGTCGACGGCGTAGGCGTTGGTGCGGGAGTCCGCGAACCAGGCGACGGCACGTCCTTGGGCGCCCTCGCCGACCAGGATCGCGCCCCGGATCGTCGCGTCGGCCTCGTAGCTCCAGCGCACGCACCCGGTGGCAAGGTCGAGGGCCGCGACCTCGCCGAAGGGACCGGCCACGACGGCAACGTCTCCGGCAACCGCGGGAGAGGTGCGCATGTTGGTACCGCCGGGGAACGCGAACGCCCAGCGCAGCTCGAGGTTCGGCACGTCGGCGGCGTTCAGCCCCGCCCGTTCGGGGGGATTGGAAACCGGTGCCGGCCGCGTTGCCGGCGAAGCCCATCCACGAGACGGGGCCGGCTTCGAGCCCTCCGCCCGCATGACCCCGTCTTCCAGGGACGCCGCAATGGTGCGCGGGGACAGCTGCGACAGGACGGTCACCCCTGGAGTGCGCTCGGTTCCCGCGGCGGAGTGGCAGTGGCCGCAGCTCTCCGCGAAGAGCTTCTCACCCTGCTGGGCCGAGGAAAGGCCGCAGGCGACGAGCGAGGACGCGGCGGCCACCAGCACCGGGGCCAAAAGGCTGCGGGCGGACATGGGGAACGATAAGTCCCCGGGGGTTCCGCACGCTACGCGGAACCCCCGGGGACTTCGGAAACCGGCCGCAACCCGGCGCGAAGACCGCTTACGGCGCGAACGTTTCGATCGTGATTCGGCTCAGTTGCCGAAGCGGCGATCGCTTGCCCTTGCCGGGTTGGGCTGGGTACTGGGACTAGACAAGTGATCACCTCCTTTTTTTGGATGGGTTTGACATCGGGCGGGACACCGAGTCCTGCGCGACAACCAGGACCGCCACGCTGGCGGTGCCGGGTGTGGCCCCTTGAGGCCGACTCCAATGTATACAGTCGGGTACGGAAGAATCAAGCGCGCCGGTCTCCGGAAGCCCGTGGAGTGAGCCGCGTTGCGGCAATTGCGCCAGGCATGGCGAGCCCGCCTTCGTCATTCGGCTGCCGGAACGATCAGACTCTCCGCCACGGCCGGCACTCCCCGGGGAATGAAATACGTTCGCGTCAACACCGGATCACCGCCCGGCGGCCTTTGCACGCTCACGCGCAGGCGCGAACCCGCGGGGACATCGCAGAGCAGAAACAGCCCGCGCCAGTCGGTGGTGGTCGTGGCGGTGGCGAAGGCACCGTCGCGGCCGAGCGACCAGACAGCGTCCGCCGCGCCCCCGCGGCCGGGCGGCGCCGCCAGGGAAGCGGGGGAGTAGCCGGAAGCGCGTGGCCACCGCACGACGACGGTCATGTTCCTCGCCGGTGAACCCTCCGCCGTGGCGATGCGGCCCAGAAAGGCGGCCGTCCCGCCGGGACGCGGCGTACCCCCGCACGAAGCGGCCAGCGCATCCGCCATGGAGGGAGTGCGCAACCGGACGTGCGAAACCTCGCCCGATATGCCATGCGCAACGGCCTCGCTGGGCGTTGCCATCCCCCAGTTGGCAAGGAGCGGGCGCTGGACCCGAAGCAGATGCCGGCCCGCCTCCAGACCGGTCAGCAGGAACGAGCCGTCCTCTTCAGGCACGGTCTGCGCGCCGGTCGCCGCGAGTTCGATGACGACAGGCACCGTGGGCGGGCCCGTTCCCAGCGAGTCGGTGACCACCCCCGAGATGCTCGCGGTCTCGGCGTGCAGGATTGTCCGGCCCCGGGAATCGGTGATTGCCCGGGTGAGTCCGCCCTGTTCCCGGTAGCCGGTGCGCCAGAGCCCGCCCCCGATAGCCCGTTCGAGGTGGGGCATCCGAAGCCGCCACTCGCGAACGATCCAGGTGCCGTCCGGCAGCCGGGTGAAGGCAACCTCACCACCCGGCTCACCCAACTGGCGCGACCGGATCAGGTTGAGGTAGTCGAATTCCAGCCGCTCCAGCTCCGAAGTCGCCGCGTCCACCCACAGGACCCCCCCGATCTCCGGTACCTCGCGATCCTCCAGCGGGTTGAATACCAGGCCGATCCTGCCCGCCTCCGCCTCGCCAGCCTGGCGCAGCCCGAAACAGTGGGTATCGAGGAAGGCGTCCGACAGCAGCGCACCCGCATCCGGGGCGTAGTAGACGGCGGAATCCTCGACCATCTGGACGAAACCCCGGGTAACGAGGTGCTCGATCGGAAAGGACTGGAAGGCCGCCGGCTGATCCTCCAGGAGGGTGCTCGTCTCCTCGATGGTGTCGCGGGCATTGCGGTCCAGCTCCCGCCTGTAGCGGACCAGCGTGTATCGGTAGCGGGACACCTCGCGCGTGTATTCCTCGGCAGCCAGCGCCTTGCGCACCTCTTCCCACACGCGGGCGGTCGCCTTCCCCTCTTCCGGTCTGACCTCGCATCTTCGTCCGGCCGTCACGTCCAGGCCCTCGAGAGCGATCGCCTGCACCGGAACCCGGATCGTGATGAGTTGAGCGAGGTCCCGCGGCTCGAAGGAAGGCGTGGTCCAGTCGGCGTACCCGATTCGCTCGACCGTGATGGTGTGGGGTCCCGGATCGCTCGCCAGCACCAGGAATCTGCCGACCACGTTGGTGAGCACCCGTCTCACCTGCGTTCCCGTGCTGTCGCGAAGGATCACCATGGCGCCCGGAACCGGCGTGCCCGTGCCTTCCTCGACCACGACGCCGGCGACCGGCTGCGCCGTGCCCCGCAGCGGGACGAGGGCCGCGAAAAGAAGGATGAGGGAAGCGGTGCGCATGAAATGTAGAATCGGTCCGGAGGGGCGGACGCGCTACCCGGGTGCCGCGTCCGATGAGGCCAGGGCGGGTTCGCCCGGGAGATACCTCGCCGTTCGGGTGGACGGGACCGTTCGGGCCGCTTCAATGAGGCCCGGGCGGATTCGCCTGGGAAATCCAGACTACATCATGAACAAGATGGTCGACACGGTGAAGCTTCAGTGAAGCCTGGGCCGAATCGCCCGGGAGATGCCCATCAGGCCCGCCTTGACCTGGTTGACGATGACGAGCGTCATGTGGCCCGCTTGGTGCGCTCCGACCACGGCTTCCGCCAGTCGGCGGATGTAGGCGTTGCGGTCGGGTGCGTTCGAGGTCACAGGGCCGATGCTGGCGCGCTCAAGGTGCTTTGCAGCCCGGGTTAGCCGCCGCAGCCTGTCATCGTGCTCGGCTTCGGGTTTCACCTGCATCACCCGCGTGGGAACGGAATGATCGACTGTCTTCAGCCACTCGGGCCTGAGCGTGGCCGAAATCCACAAGCCGCGGCAGGGGCGTCCAGCCGGCCTGTCCTCGCGTAGCGCCCGCTCGAATTCGTCCCGCCGGAAGGCCTCCAGCTGAGCCGACGTGGCGCGGCCCGCGTTCATGAACTGCACCTCGTCGAAGACCCATTGGCAGTCCTGATGCAGAACGGCGAACTCCATGGGCCAGGACGCCCGGGAGGACGCGTACCCGCGCATCAGCGCCCGGCTAAGCAGCATGTCCTGGGTCCCAATGATCACAGCCGGCCGCGCAAGTTGCAGAGATTCTGCAACTATTTGCAGCCGATGAACTTGGGAGTTTCTTGCGCCCGATTCCCTCCGAATGATTCCCGTTGATCGGGACTTCAGCCGCGAACCCTTCTGCGGCCTTCCAGTGCCGTCCTGAGCTGTCCGGCGTCCGGTCTTTGGTAGCACCTGAGCACCGTCTGGGGTTTCTTCCACCCGCCAAGCTCGCAGAGCACCTTGAGCGGCAGGTCCATCAGATCGCTGGCGAATTTGCGCCTGAGCGAGTGCCAGCCCCGACCGCGCTTGGGTTCGAGCCCCGCGAGGTTCTGTCCCCTCCTCCACCAGTTACGCGCGCAGACGCGGCTCATGCACCGTGTGGCATCGCTGGGCGCTGGAAGCACCGGCCTGTCACCCGTACCGGCCCCCATCCTCCGCGCTTCCCCAAGGGCTTCCATGGCTTCGGGCGTCAACGGCGTGACGTGCTCGTAGCCTGTCTTCTCGTGCTCCGCCCGCCACCGCACCTCGCGGGCCTCGAAGTCGATATCAGGCCAGCGAAGGTTACGGATGGCTCCGATCCGGTGTCCCGTTTCGTGTGCCAGCACCAAGGCGACATGGAACCTCCACCCGACCTGCCGCGAAACCCCGAGCAGCGCTTGGTACTCGTCCTCGGTGAGAACGACCCGGGCGGGGTTCTTCTCGACGGGCTTCCTCAAGCCCTTCAGCGGGTTCCTGTCGAGCAGCGGGCGGCCCCGCTCGTCCTTCGACCTCTCGGCCCAGTTGAGGACCGCCACGAGGAACGTCAGGTCCCACTCGATGGTCCGGTTGCCCACGGGCCTGCCCGACAGGCCGACCCTTCCCGCCCGCCGCGCTTGGATGAAGCGGTCCCAATCGCGCTGGGAGAAGGTTGCGGGGTCCCGGTCCCGTCCGAAGAAGCGGAGAAACATCGCTGCCGCTACCCTGTCGCGGTCGCGGGTCCGCTTCCCCTTGGTCGGGGTGACCTCTTCACCGTAGATGTCAAAGAGCTTGCCCAGCGTGAGCGGCTCCGGCTCGGCTTCGGCCCTGCCGTTGGGCTTCTGCACCGCGAAGCCCGCAGCGGCCTCGTCGGCCTGCCGCTTGGCCTTCACCCAGTCCCGGTGTGCAAGCGATCGCGTGCGCCTTCGCCCGTTCTCGCGCCACTCCAACTGGTACAGGCCGGTCTTGGGATCGGCGAACACCCTCACCCGATTGCGGCCCCATTCTCCGGCGCTGTAGGTGCGCCGGTCTCGTTTCGTGCGTGCCATCGTTCGATTCCTCTCGATTGATGGACTGCACGATCCGCCTATCCCGAAACTCGCGGAGGGAAGGTCTCTCCGCCAGCCCGCCGCCCCGCGACCGCCGCGTCCCGGCCTTGTCCGGCGATGCCGAACGGCCCAACGTCCGGCAGGCTGGCCCAACGGGTCCTCCACCGCCTCGAAGCCGGCGCTCGCCACCCTTCCGGGACGGATTGCTGGTCAGGGAGCGACCCGGCGGGGAGGGCGGCATGGGCATGCACATGCCGCACCAGGCATACCAAAGGGCGGGGTCGCTCCCGTCCACGGCCCGGAGAGGCGGATCGGCACCGGCGATCCGCAGGCCGTGGCGCAACTCCAAGCTGTCCGCCGACTTGCGGCGTTCCAAGTTCGCACGCCCGAGCGCGATTTCCCTGCACAAGCCCCCCGATGTCAAATGCGCACTTCCGGATCGGCAGCGGGCTCCGCCCAACGGAGCTCGAATCCGGGCTCCGGGATGCGGTTCCATTGAGGTCGTCCGGTTCCTCAACGACCGCGTCGTTCATGCCCCCGATGGCGTTCTCGAAGCGCTCGATCTCGCGCCGAGAGGGCTTCGTGTCAATCGGCACGGAAAATGTCCCGGTTATCGGCATGGAAAATGTCCCGGTTCTGCGGCTGCCCCGCAGAGGGAGCGGAGCGACCGGAGCGGGGCAGCGGGCCGGGAGCGGACGCCGGCGCCTGCTTCCGGTTCGCCGCCTTCCGTTTTCGCTGCGAGGCGCTCGGAGGCCCGTTTCGGGGCGACCACGGTGGCATTTCGGGGCATCTACGGGCCACAGGATCGCCCAGAATCGACGAACTCGGGCTCCCGAGGGGTACGGGGGGGTAGGGTAAACTGGAGCGCGGCGGAGAGCGCCGCCTTCACCGAAGCGTGATGGGGTGCCGGTCGCTCCTCGCCGTTCGCGGGGCCGCCGGCCAGGAGGCCGACGAGGTTGGCCCCGACGGTCCGGTCGAGGCTGTTCCGGGCGATGCTCCCGTACCTTGTTCATGATCGCGCCCCGATCACGGAAGAACTGTCGCACGTGACGACCTGAAACAAGGGATCGTTCACCCGCGATATCGTCGCCCTCGAAGGTGGGGCGTAGCGCGAGGTGGCGAAGTCCGCTGGGCGGTGTGGAGCGAGATCGATCAGGATGCGGGCGTGTGGACGATTCCGGCAAGCCAGATGAAGAGCGCCTCGCGAGCACCGGGTGCCCCTGTCCGGTCGGGCGCTGGAGATTCTTGACGGGCCGCGGCAGCTTCGGGATGGCGCGAGTCCGATCGTGTTCGCCAACGAGCGCGGGAAGCCGTTGACCCGGAAGCGGCCGGGCCGGTTGCTCCAAGTCGGATAGGTTGTCCGCGACGGCGCGGAGGGCGCGGTGCCGGGCGGTGCCCGGAGAGGCGTTTTCGGGGGCGTCCCAAGGCTGGCTTGTCACATGCTAAGGGTGACAAGCCAGCCTACCCCTTGTGGGTACAAAGGGGCTGGCGAGGGTGGCTACGCTCCCCCTTCGATCCCCCTATCATTCCGAGCTTGTGGCTCGGTGCGCGAGGCGGAGGGCACCCGTCGATGCCGTGCGCCGCATGGACGTGGCCCTCCGCTTAGTTAGGACCAATCCGGTCGCTGCTTCCCGGTGGGCGGGACCAGCGCCGTTTTCCTCGACCTGCTCGCCGATCTGCTGCGTGGCGACAGACCTCGCCGAAGCGGCTGTGCAGAATGGCGAACGTGGTGTCGGTGCCATATCATCTCCTTCGCGCCGACGGGTTATCCGCTTCGGGTCACCTGGGGCGGTCGCAGTGATATCCGAAACTGATTCAGGTCCACCGCGTGGGCCTCGTTGTGCCGCACTCTGCGAAGATACTCGACGAGATCCTCTTGGCGGGGCTGCCCGAAGGCTAAACGGTAGACGGCGAGGCTGCCGAGCAGACGGCGAAGCTGGTCCACTTCACTGCTGAAGGGAAGCATGGGAACGCGGCGCTCCACGCGGGCATTGCCATGCTCGAAGATCCAGTAGGGGACAAGGTCGCTGGAACCCGGTGGACGCTCGTCCCTTGCGCGCTGGAACAGAACCTTCCATGGATCGCGGTTGCCGTCTGCTGATTCGTTGCGAGTGCTGCGATAGGCTTCGACGCTGTACCGTTCTGCCACGTTCTTGCGCACCGCATGGCCCTTGTAGCGATGAACGCGTCCCTCGCGCTGCTCCAGGTCCACGGGGTTGC
>JAPPGI010000093.1 GCA_028874985.1 Gemmatimonadota bacterium
GGCGCTCTGCGCGGAGAGGGGAAGGGGGGCGGCCGCCAGGACGGCCAGGAGGGGGACGAGGAGCGCTGCGGGGTGAGTGGGGTGTAGGCGATCGTCCATGATGCGAATCCTGTCTTCAGAGGGGCGACATGCTCCACGCCGCAGCCATCCAAGAAAACACCGTGAGAAGTGAATTGCGAGGGAGCGGGACCGCGTCGTCCTTCCGCTACGCACTGTGAGCCTCAACATTCTCACGATGCTTAGCCCGCAAGCGGCCTAGAGAGTCCCGCGAGGGTGAGCCCGGAGGTTCGGCCCGGCGGGCGGAGTCAGCGACCGGAACGCCGCTCCAGCCGCCCGATCAGGTCCGCCGCCGCGGCCAGGTCGTCCACCACCCGACAGCTCCCGGACACTCCGTGCTCCTCACGCCTCCCATGCCCGGTGCGAACCAGAATCCCCGTGCCGCCGAGCGCCCGCGCGACCGCCACGTCGCTCCGCTTGTCGCCCACGTAGTAGGACCCCGCGGTGGCCAGCCCCAGATCGGCGGCGGCGGTCCTGTACATCACGGGACTCGGCTTGCGGCACGTCGTTTCGGGATCGCCGCCGGGGCCCTCCGGGCAGAAGTAGGTGCCGTCCATGACCAAGCCCGCGGCGGCGAGCCTCCGGTCCACCTCGGCGGCGACCCGACGGTAGTCCTCCACGGTGTAGAGGCCGCGCCCGATCCCCGACTGGTTCGTGACGACGACGAGCGCGAAGCCCATTTTCCGCAGACGCAGGAGCGCTTCGGGAGCGCCGGAAATCAGCGAGACGCGGGCCGGATCGGCCACGTAGTGGTGATCTTCGATGATGGTGCCGTCCCGGTCGGCGAAGACCGCCCTGCGCCGACGAGCCGACACCGTCACGGCGCCTCCGCGCCCGTCCGCCCCAGCACGGCCAGCGCCGACACCAGAGCGGCTTCCTCCTCCGGCGCGACGGCGCGCAGGTCTATCAGGATCCGTCCTTCCCGGCTGCGCGCCACGACCGGGGGGTCGTGGGCGCGGAGCTCCGCCATCCACGCTTCGGCCTCATCCCCGGCCCGGATCCTCAGCACGGCCGTGGGCAGCCGCGCATCGGGAAAGGTGCCCCCGCCCACCAGCGATTCGCCCTGCACGACGTCGGCCGCCAGCGGTGCGGCCCCGCGCGCGGCCCGCCGCTCCGCCACCCCCTCCGCCACCCTCCCCGCCCGGCTTCCCAGCTCCTCGGCCCGCGCGGCGATCATGCGCAACACCGGAATCCGCGCCCTGGCCCGTCCCGGATCCCGGTACAGGGCCAGCGTGGCCTCGAGCCCGGCCAGGGTGACCTTGTCGCAGCGGAGCGCCCGGCACAGCGGGTGCGCCCTGGCCCGCCCCACCCCCGCCCGCGTCCCGGCCAGGATCCCCGCCTGCGGCCCCCCGAGCAGCTTGTCCCCCGAGAAGGCGACCAGGTCCACCCCCGCGGCGACGCTCCCGGCCGGGGTCGGCTCGGCCGGCAGGCCCAGCTCGGCGCTGTCCGCCAGGAGGCCCGATCCCAGGTCGTGGATCACGGGAACACCTGTTTCGGCCCCCAGCGCCACCAGCTCCGCCAGCCCGGTCTCTTCGGTGAAACCGGCCATAGAGAAGTTGGAACGGTGGACCTTGAGGATCGCGGCCACGCCCCCGCCCCCGATGGCCCGGGCGTAGTCGGCCGGCCGGGTGCGGTTCGTCGTCCCCACGGTGACCAGGCGGGCGCCCGCCGCCTCGACCACCTCGGGAATGCGGAAGCCGCCGCCGATCTCCACGAGCTCGCCGTGCGACACGGCGACCCCCTTCCCCGCCGCGAAGGCGGTCAGCGCCAGCGCCACCGCTCCCGCGCCGTTGTTGACGACCAGCGCGGCCTCGGCGCCGGTCAGCTCCGTCACCAGGCCCGCGCAGTGCACATAGCGCGAACCCCGCCTCCCCGTCTCCAGGTCGAACTCCACGTTCCCGTACGCCGCCGCCCGGGCCATCGCGGCGCG
This sequence comes from Gemmatimonadota bacterium, assembly GCA_028874985.1. Taxonomy (GTDB): domain Bacteria; phylum Gemmatimonadota; class Gemmatimonadetes; order Longimicrobiales; family Gaopeijiaceae; genus Bin94. The sequence continues at coordinate 1,988 of JAPPGI010000093.1, forward strand.
CGCCTCGGCAGCGAGGGGGGCCCGGCCCAGGTTGGTGTGAAGGATCACGCCGGTGGCGTTGACGGCGGACCTGAGCGAGGGGGTCCCGGCGCGCGCTATCTCACGCCGCAGCAGTTCCTCGAATCCGTCCTCGGACGCGGGGAGCGGGATACGGTCCGTGCGGATCTCCTCCAGCACGGCGCGCAGCCGGGCCGTCACCCAGGCGCGGCCGTGGGACTCGACGAGGAGGCGGCACCAGGGGCGGGCGAGGAGGCGGTCCACTCCCGGGATCGCCCGGCGGCGATCACGGTGCGCGGCCACGGCGTGTCGGCGGGGGCGGGGACGGCGTCCGGCGGCGGGCCGCGGCGAGGGCAGGCCGGTTGGGATCCGCCATGTTTCCGGTCGTGTCCGGCGGGACCTTCGTGGTGTCGCCGGCCTGCGTGGTATCGGGCGGGACCTTCGTGGTGTCGCCCGCCTGCGTGGTATCGGGTGGGACCTCGCTGGTGTCAGCCACCTGCACCGTGTCGGGCGGGACTCCCGTGGTGTCGCCCGCCTGCGTCGTGTCCGGTGGGACCCCTGTGGTGTCACCGGCCTGCGTCGTATCACCCGCCTGGGCGCTGTCCCCGGCATGCAGGCTGTCTCCCGTCTGCGCGCTATCCGCCGCCACCGCACTGTCCTTCTCTACCACCGGCGGCTCCCAGGTCAGCGTGTCCACGCCCCCGCCTCCGGGCACCCCCGCGATGTTGACGATCCCGTCCACCACCAGTTCATACACCACCCGGCCCATCAACGCCTCTTCCAGCACTCCGACCAGCGAGCGCGCCGGCTTCAGCAGTCCCGAGAGCGTGCGGGGAAGGTCGGGGGCATCGGCAGTGTCGGAATCCTCACCGGCTCCCGGGCCGTTCCGGGCCTCCCGCCCCGCGGGCGCGGCTCCCCGTATCCCCGGCACGGCCGCCTCCCCCGCCGCCCCCGCCCCCTGCGCTCCCGCGGCCGCATCTCCCGTATCTCCGGCATCTTCGGCCTCGCGTGCGCGGGCTATCGAGTCCTCCCGCGCCCGGGCGATCGAGTCCTGCCGCAGGGCCAGCCACACCTTGTACTCGTGCTCCTGGAATATCCGGATCGGAATCGTGTCGCCGACCTCCGGCAGCGGGACCGGTTCCGGCACATCGGTTTCCTCCTCCGGCTCGCCCGCCCCCTGCTCCGCGAGCGTGTCCCCCGCTTCCCCCGCGGCGACAACCGTGTCCCCGGCTTCCACCCCTGCTTCCTCCACTCCGGTCACCCCGGCCGTATCCTCCCCCGTTCCCAGCGAGTCCTCTTCGGCGCTCGCCGTGTCCAGCGCCACCACCGTGACCACACCGGTGATCGACCCCTCCTCCAGGTCCGGCTCGATGTAGTCGTCGATCTCGATCTTCAGTTTCACCGAGTCCTCGACGGTGGCCCTCGCCAGGCGCGGCGGCGTCGTGTCCGGCAGGATGAGGGTGAGGATGGCCAGGGTCGTGTCGGGCGCCTCGACCAGTTCACCGGGCACGAACGAGGTCTGCGGCTCGCTCCCGCCGACCTCTCCGTCACGGTTCATGTCCTGCCAGGCCCACACCTCGAAGGTGCCCGCGGGCACGTACCGGAGCGAAAACACACCCCCGGTGTCGCTCACGTTCCAGTGCGTGACCGTGTCGTCTCCCAGGACGAATCGCGCCGCCACGCGCGCGTCGCGTGTCGCCTCGCCCGTCACCCGGTCCTCCACCATTCCGGCGACCACGTTGGGCACGATTTCGCCGCCCGTGGAGAACACGAGGTCGAAGGGATCCTGCAGCGCGTTGCCGAACATGTCCTTGATGACCGGCAGGACGGTGACGCGATACACCAGGCCCGGGGCGAACCCCTCCCGGATGCGCACGGTGATCCCGTCGCGGCTGTGCTTGACCCGGACCTCCCCGGTGGAGGGAGAGACTACGACCGCGTCGTTCAACCTGCCGCTGACGGGCCGCTCGCTGATGCGCTCGCTGAAACGGAACCGGACCTCGCGCGTTCCGGGTTCGACGGCCGAAAAGGTGTCGGGAAGCGTCTCGATGACGTAGGGCGGGAAGCGGTCCTCGGGGCCTCCGGAAGGCCGTTCGTTGCGTGCGCAGGCCGCTGCGCCGAGCACCACCGCGCCCACCAGGGCGACCCGTGTCGCGACCCCGTGATTCATCGGTCCAAACCACCTAAAGATGTCAACTTCTCATTCCATTTTGTCAACTGTAATTTGCATGATTCTCGTTTCTCGCGCTCGCGTTCCACGACGGCTCCGGGGGCACGGGTCGTGAAGTCGGGGTTGGCCAGCTTCGCCTCGATCCCCTTGAGGACCCCGGAGAGCCGGCCGACCTCGCGCACCGCACGGGCCCGTTCCCGGTCCAGGTCGATGACCCCCTCCAGGGGGACGAAGAGCCCGGTCCCGTCGCGCAGGACGGCGCTCGCTCCCGTGGCCCCGGCGACCGGCGCCCCGACCTCCACGGACCCGATCCGGGCCAGCCGGCCGAGCATCTCGCCGCGGCCCTCGAGCACCCGGCTCCGACCGCCGCCGGTCACCCGCAGGGACACCTGGCGTCCCTCGCCCACCCGGTACTCCTTGCGTATCGCGCGTACCCGCGCAACCAAGTCCTGCAGCCAGCCGAACGCCTCCTCGGCCCGCGGGTCGTCCAGCGCCGGATCCGCCGCGGGCCAGCGGGCCACGATGAGCGGTCCCTTCCGGCCGCCCGCCGCGGGCAGGAGGCCCCACAGCTCCTCGGTGACGAAAGGCACCATGGGGTGCAGCAGCCGGCAGATCCCGTCGAGCACGTGAACGAGCACCGAGCGGGCGGCCTCGCGTCCGGCCCCGCCGGGGCGCAGGCGGTGCTTGACCGACTCCAGGTACCAGTCGGCGAACTCGCCGCGGAAGAAGTCTCGCATCACCTCGGCGACGCCCTGCATGCGGAAGGCCTCGAGTTCCTCGTCCACGCGGCGGATCGCATGCTGCTGGCGGGACAGGATCCAGCGGTCCTCGAGCTCGAGATCCTCCAGCACTTCCGCCAGCGGCCGGATGGGTTCGTCGCCGAGGCTCATGAGGGCGAAACGGCCGGCGTTCCAGAGCTTGTTGACGAAATTGCGCCCCGGGGCGAAGGCCGACTCCAGGTCCTCGTGATCGAGTCGGATGTCGGCGCCGACGCCCGCGCCGGCGAGCACGGTGAAGCGGAGCGCGTCCGCGCCGAAACGCTCCACCACCTCGAGGGGATCGACGCCGTTGCCGAGCGACTTGGACATCTTGCGGCCCTGGATGTCGCGCACCGTGCCGTGCAGGTAGACGCGCGCGAACGGGGCGTCCCCCATGGCGTGGTAACCGGCCATGATCATGCGCGCGACCCAGAAGAACAGAATCTCGGGCGCGGTGGAGAGGGTGTGGCCCGGGTAGAACGCCCTGAGATCGCGGTTGTCCTCGGGCCAGCCGAAGACCGAAAAGGGCCACAGCCACGACGAGAACCAGGTGTCGAGCACGTCGGGGTCCTGTTCGATGGCGGCGCTCCCGCAGGCGCCGCACACCGTTGGGTCCCGGCGGCATGCCATTTCGGCCCCGCAGTCGCCGCAGTACCAGACCGGGATGCGGTGGCCCCACCACAGCTGCCGTGAGATGCACCAGTCGCGGATGTTCTCCATCCACTGCTCGTAGACACGCGTCCAGCGCCCGGGTGCGAAGGTGACCGCGCCGTCGCGCGACGCCGCCAGGGCGGGTTCGGCCAGCGGCTTCATCCGCACGAACCACTGTTCGCTCAGCCGCGGCTCCACCACCGTGTCGCAGCGGTAGCAGCGCGGGACGGCGTGGTCGTGGTCGTCGCGGCCCGCGAGCAACCCCTCCCCGGCGAGCGCCTCCACCACCGCGCGCCGCGCGTCGATACGGTCGAGGCCGCGGAAGGCCGCCGGTGCGTTCTCGTTCATCGCCGCGCGCTCGGTCATGACGTCGAGGACCTCGAGGCCGGTGCGCGCGGCGATCTCGAAGTCGTTGGGGTCGTGGGCGGGCGTGACCTTCACCATCCCCGTGCCGAACTCGGCGCTCACGTGCCGGTCGGCGACGATCGGGATGGTGCGGCCCGTGAGGGGGAGCTCCGCGGCCGCGCCGACGAGGGAGCCGTAGCGGGGATCGGCCGGGTTCACGGCCACCCCCGTGTCGCCCAGCATCGTCTCGGGCCGGGTGGTGGACACGGTCAGGTGCCAGCGCCCGTCCGCGAGCCGGTTCACCGCTCCGGCGCCCGCCGCGCGGGCCGCGGCCGCGGCCTCCCCGTGGCCGGGCGCAAGCGGATAGCGGATGTGCCACAGCGACCCGCCGGCCTCCGCGCCCTCGGCCTCCTCGTTCGAGAGCGCCGTGAGGCAGCGTGGACACCAGTTGATGATGTACTCGCCGCGATAGATGAGGTCATCCTCGTAAAGCCTTACGAATATTTCTCTTACGGCCTGGGACAGCCCCTCGTCCAGGGTGAACCTGGCGCGCGTCCAGTCGCAGCTGCAGCCGATGGCCTTCAGTTGGCCCAGGATCCGGTCCCCGGTCACCCGCACATGTTCCCAGACGCGCTCGACGAAGGCTTCGCGTCCCAGGTCGTGGCGGGTCCTGCCCTCGGCCGCGAGCCGCCGCTCGACGACGTTCTGGGTCGCGATGCCGGCATGGTCGGTGCCGGGCACCCAGAGCGTGACCCTTCCCCGCATCCTGCGCCACCGGATGAGCACATCCTGGATGGTGTTGTTGAGGCCGTGCCCCATGTGCAGCACGGAGGTCACGTTGGGCGGCGGGATGACGATCACGTAGGGATCGCCCCCGGCCTCCACCTCGGCCGCGGCCGCACCGAAGTAGCCCCCCTCCTCCCACATGCGCAGGATGCGCGCTTCGACCGCGGCGGGGTCGAAAGTCCTGGGCAACCGCCCGAATGCCGGGGGAATCTTCTCCACGGGCTGCTTGGCTACCGCGGCTCCGGCTGGCCGGGGATCGTGTCCGGGCGCACGACCGGCGGCACCGCGTCCTTCTCCTTCGCCCTCTCCCGCTCCCTGAGGGCCCGAAGTTCGTCGCGACGTTTCTTCATGGCCTCGCGGCGGTCCTCCCAGCTCCGCAGCACGGCGAGAGTGCTGGCGGCGCGCTGGATGTCCGCCATGCGGAAGGCCCATTCGGCCCGGTCCCCGTTGTAGTCCGGAGGTGGGCCGAAGCCGAAGGGCAGCGGAATGGTCAGGTCGCCCAGGTGGATCTTCCCCGGCGACACGCCCCATCTCCTGCCGTCCTCGTCGGTGTGCGTCCAGTCGAGGGCCCGCCGCGCCCGCTCCGCCGCGGCGGCGGCCGAATCGTTGCCGGTCTCGATCGCGGCCGCGATCTCGAGGTTGAGGATCTGTTCGGGGGTGGGTGCCGCCAGGGCGGGATCGACGGGGCGCCACAGCCGGCGGTCGGTCGGACCGAGGCGCAGCCGCTCCACCGCGGTCAGATACCGGGGCGTGCGGCCGATCCTGAGATCCTCGCCGAAGTCGGGAGGCTCAACGTCTATCTCCGGCCGCTCGGAGGGTTCGAGTTCGACCGGATCGTCGGGATCCCCCGCCTCGGGGGTGCTTACCTCGACGATCCGTATGACTTGCGTTGCCCCGGTCTCGCGGGGAGGCTCCTGGTAGCGGACGAGCGATCGGGTCGGGTACCGGCCCGAGAAGAAGGGATAGAGCACGATCAGCAGAAGGTGCAGGAGCGCCGAGGCGGCGAGCGCAACAAGCAGCCGCCGTCGACTGCCCCGGCGGCTCGGGCGTCTTCGCCGCCGGTCCCCGGGCTGGTCCGTGACCTTGTTCTTCATGTGGTTCCTATCCCGCCAGCCGGGAAACGGTTCCGGTTCGGTGGGCGTTTCCGGGGGCTGCTATCCCGTGTTGCGGCTGTGGATGGCCGTCCCGACGAGCGCCCCGAGCGCCGCAATCGCCAGGAAGGCCGCAATGACCGTCCACCAGAAGCCGACGTCGGTGTGGCCGCCCCCCCATCCCAGGTGCGCGGTGCGGGCCGCGCCCGCCGCCAAGGCGAGGAGGCCGAATCCTGCAAGGAAACCGAGAGCCTTTTTCATTGTGGAGGGGAGCCGGGGTCGAGGTTGGAAGACCGAGGCGGTCCGGCCGTGGTCGCAGACAGGCGCGCCCCGCTTGGCGGTGTTGAATCTAGCAGACCGCGGGTGAATCCGCGCGGGCGGAGGCCGCGGATCTCGTCCGGGGGCTGCCGATGGCGCCGCACCCTCCCGGCAATCATCGAATGTCCCGGACGACTCGGAAGCCGAGTCCGTTGTCGCGGCGGTCGAGTTCGAGGCTGAAGCGCTGCGCTGAACGGAGCATTTCCGAAGCGTAGGACCAGGTGCCTCCGCGCAGGACACGCCGGGAGCAATCCCCAAAAGTCCGCACCCTGTCGTCGGCCGGTGCATCGGAATGGTCCCTTGTCGCGCAATCGTCGGTCCACTCGGTGAGGTTCCCGATCATGTCGTGCAGCCCGAACGCGTTGGGCTCATACGAACCCACCGGAGCCGTACCGCGCGCCTGCCCGTCGGAGCACGACGGGAATCCGAGGCCGAACTCTTCGAACATCTCCACTCGTCGCTGGTTGATCGCGGCGTAGTCCTCGTCAAATCCGTTCGCGTACCGGCACTGCTCCGCCGCACTTTCTCCCCAGTAGCGGGCCGTCTCGGTTCCGGCCCGCGCGGCATACTCCCATTGTGCTTCGCTCGGCAGCCGATACGGCTCTCCGGTTTCCTCGGACAGCCACTCCGCGTAGTTCCGCGCGTCCTCCCAGCTCACGTTGGTCACGGGGCGGCGCCCCCGCCCCCAACCTTCGTCCGACGGACGATAGCCGCCGCAGCCCCCCCCGCCCGCGCACGCGTCCCACTCGTCGAAGGTCACCTCGTAGATCCCGATCGCGAACCCGGTCCTGACCGTGACCCGGCGCTGCGGTTCTTCATCCTCGAACCGCCAGTCGCCGGAGGGCGGCGACCCCATGAGGAAGCTGCCGGCGGGGAGGACCACCATCCTGGGACAATGCGGGCAGTCGCGAAAGACGGTGTCGGGTGGGATTTGCGCGGTGGCGGGCGGGGCAATGGCCGGGCCGGCCATGCACCCCGCCAGGGTCAGCGCGGCGGCCGACGGTAAGAGGGTGGTCACGGTCAGCAGTCGCGTGACACGCCGGCTCCCGGGGCCGGTCGAGCAGGAGACGCCCGTGACGATCGCCTTCATCGTGTTCGCTCCCTCCCATAGAATTCCGACACCCTCGCCCTGACCTCCGCCCAGCGCCCCCTGACGAGCGGCATCGGCGGCAACGCCTGGAGAAGGCGGCGTCCGTAGCGCTTCGTGAGCAGGCGGTCGTCGAGAATGAGGACCGCCCCCCGGTCGGTCCGCGACCGGATGAGGCGCCCCACCCCCTGCTTGAGGCGCATCGCCGCGTCGGGAACCATGAAATCCCGGAACGCGTCCTCGCCCCGTTCCTCCATGACTTCGATGCGGGCCTCGGTCATGGGCTCGGTGGGAACCCGGAAGGGCAGCTTGTGGATGACGAGGGCGCGGAGAGGCCGGCCGGGCACGTCGACCCCCTCCCAGAAGGAGGCCGTGCCGAGGAGGACGGCCGCGCCCGAGCGCGTGAAGTCGCGGAGCAGCGCGGACCGGTCGGCCTCGCCCTGCACGAAGAGCGGCCAGCGCCCCTCCGCACCGCGCCCGCGCAGACCGGCGGCCACGGCGCGCAGCGCGGCATGGGAGGTGAAGAGCGCGAAGAGGCCGCCGCCCGTGATCCCGCAAACCTCGTGGATGACCCGGGCCGTGGCGCGGTGATGGGCGTCGGCGCCGTCCGGGGTGCGGAGGCCCGGCAGGTCGGTGGGGACGGCGAGCAGGCTCTGCGCCGGATAGTCGAACGGCGAGGCGACGACCGTTTCGGCGACGCGGAGATCGGTGGTGTGGGAATCGGAAAGCGTCGCGGGCATCGGCCCGCCGCGGCGGGAGCGGACCGCGCCGGCGGCACGACCGGCGGGGCCGGCGGCGGATCGCGCCTCCGCGGCCGCACCGCTCCCCAGCCCCAGGCGCCTCCGCAAATAGCCGAAGTCCCTGTTTGACGCAAGGGTCGCGGAAGTGAGGACGGCGGTGTCGGTGTTGCCGAAGAGGTGGGCGGAGAGGGTCGGTCCCAGTTCCGCCGGGGCGGCCGAGAAGACCAGATTGCCGGCACGCCGGGCGCCTGAGCGGCGAGTATCGAGCCACCGGACCAGCGGGGGCCCGTCGTCGTGCGGCAGAAGACAGAGGCGCAGTGCGCGGTCGACGTTCCCGAGCCGGGTGCGGGAGCCGCGCAGGTCTAGCAGCCGGCCCTCCACCACCGGCTGCAGGTCTTCCTGATCCCCCAGCCGTTCGGCCAGCGCGTCGAGTTCGCGGGCCAGATCGCCCAGGGTCATGAGCACCCGCTCGAGCGACTCCGCGATGGCCGGATCGGCGGTCGGCTCCGGTCCCGGTGGCTGTCCCGGCCGCCCCGTCCCCCCCAGCCGCAGGCTCCCCTTCCCCGCACTCCCCGCCGCCCACGGCTCGACAAGGTCGAAGAAGCCGTTCAGGGCCTCGCGCGCCTCGCCCACCATCCGGCGGCCGCGCGACCCGACCCGCTTCCGCAGCCGCTCGGCCGGGATCGACCCGGACACGCCCGCCAGCGCCGCCGCGATGGAGGCCAGGATCCCCTTGCCGCCCCGGTCCAGACGGCCCAGCGCCCGGAACATCCCCACCCGCGTCGTCTCGGCGCCGAGATGCGTGGTGGCCGCGTCCTCGATGTGGTGGGCCTCGTCGAAGATCACCCGCCGGTAGGGCGGCAGCACCGCCGCGTCGCCGAAGTTGTCGGTGGCGATCCGCACGGCCAGGTCGGAAAAGAAGAGGGCGTGGTTGACGATCACGAGGTCGGCGCTCGCCCCCGCCCGGCGCACGCGCTGGTAGTGGCACTCCTGGAAGTGGGGACACTTCGCGCGCAGGCAGGCGTCGGTCTCGCTCCGCACCTCCTCCCACACATCGTGGCTGGGCACGAACGGCAGGTCGCTGCGCGAGCCGTCCCGGGTACGGTCGACCCAGTCGAGGAGCGCCCGCAACTCCGCGGTGCGGTCGTCGGGAAAGAGGTTGGGGGCCGACTCGGCAGCCAGGTGCGCACGTCGAATTGAAATATAGTTGCCCCTTCCCTTTACGAGCGCCCATCTGAAGTCCTGTCCGAGCACGTCCCGCACGATGTCCAGGTCCTTCCCCACGAGCTGCTCCTGCAGGTTGATCGTGTTGGTGGAGACCACGGCGCGCTCGCCGTTCCCGACCGCCCAGCGAACCGCGGGAACCAGGTAGGCGAGCGACTTGCCCGTTCCCGTACCCGCCTCCACCAGCCCCACCCCGCCCTCGTTGAAGTGCGACGCCACGAAGCGCAGCATCTCGCGCTGTCCGGGACGGTCCTCGTAGCCGGGAAGCGCGGCCAGCGGACCCGCGGGCGCAAGCAGGCCGGACAGCTCCGCGAGTCCCAGCGGCTCGACCCGACGCGCCTCGGGCGGTTCCACCACCACGTACATCCGGCTGGCGGCGTTGTTCACGATCGCCGTCCCGAGTCCCTGCTCGTAGATGCGGGCGGCCACGGCGAGATCCGCGTCCGAGGGCTCGAGTTCCCCCGACGGGTGGTTGTGGATCATGACACCGCCCTCGGGTGCGTCGCGGGCCACCGCAAGCACCGCCGAACGGTTGCCGCGGGCGACCGCCCGGGGGTTCGAAACCACGCGCCCCCGGGTCACCTCGGCAAGGAAGGAGACCTCGCGGCCCCCGGCCCGGGCGACCTCGCCGCGGATGATGCGGGCGGTTTCCGGGGCCAGCCGGAGGGGGAGGTCCATCAGATTCCCCGCGGCGGCGCCACCAGGGGTGACCGGGCCCACGTCCTGCCCGCCGTCACGTCTTCAGCTTCTTCTTCCTGGCGGCGGGGAAGAGCACGTTGTTGAGGATGAGACGGTATCCGGGAGAGTTCGGGTGCAGGGCCAGGTCGGTGGGCGGGTCGCCGATCTGATGCTCGGGGTCCTCGGGGTCGTGGCCGCCGTAGTAGGTCCACGTACCCTCGCCGAACTTGCCGTGAATGTACTTCGCCCAGCCGCCCTCGACGCCGAGCTTCACCACGCCGGGCTTGAGGCGGTCCACGGCGAACGAGGTGGTGAGGCCGTAGAAGTCGGGCAGCACCGATTCGTGGCTCTGCGTGAGCATGGTCGGCACGGGGTCGAACTTGGCCGAAAAGTCGAAGAGGGTGAAGGCACCGAGCTGCTTGCGCCACGGGGTGTTGACCTGGTGCCCGTCGATGTCGGAAAAGGCGTTGACCGAGGGCGCGATCTGGATCTGCGCGTCGCGGAAGGCCATCGCGAGCCCCCAGTCGACCCTGTCCCCCGCGTCGGGGTCGGCCGGGGTGCCGTCGGAATAGGCCGCGGCGATGTCGACCTCGGCGGCGGCCAGCGCCAGCTCGAGGGTCTCGGGCGCCGCGCACATGGCGAAGAGGAATCCGCCCTGTGCGACGTAGTCGCGTATGGCGCCGCTCACCGCCTTCTTGAGCGCGGGCACGTTCGGGTAGCCGAGGACTCTCGCGGCCTCCTCGTTGCGCGCCACCTCCTCCTCCAGCCAGGGAGCCCCCGCGTAGGTGATGTAGAACTTGGAATACTGGCCGGTGAAATCCTCGTGGTGGAGGTGCAGCCACTCGAAGTCGTCGAGGCCGTCGCGCAACACCTCGATGTCCCAGATCTTCTCGTAGGGGATCTCGGCATACTCGAGGGCCATGGTGACGGCATCGTCCCAGGGCGTGCTGTTGGGCGGGGTGTAGACCGCGATGCTGGTGGCCTTCTCCAGGATGACCGACTCCATGTTCGACTGCGCGATGATCCCCCGGACGCGGGCCTCGTCGGCCACGCCCACGGGCTCCACGGTCACGCCCATGAGCGCCGCCTGTCGCCGCGCATCCTCGGTGTCCGGAATGAAGAACGAGCCGTCCCGGAAGTTCAGCAGCCACTCGGCCCGCCCGCCCCGTTCCAGCATCCGGTACGTGAGCCCGTAGGCCTTGAGGTGGTCCGCCTGCGTGTGGTCCATGGGGACGAGCAGCTGCTGCGCGGTGGCTTCCTCCACACCCGCGACGACCGCGGCCGGTGCGGGGGTGGCCGCGAGCAGCCAACGGAGCGCACCGGCGAATCCGCGCGGGCAACGGCCGCGGCGGGCGGCCCGGCACCTCACGGTGCACACCCTCCGGCGCGGATCAGCTCGAGCTCGCGGCGCGCCCCCGGCACGACCGGACTCTCCGGCCGCGCGACGATCAGCGCCTCCAGGATGGCGACCGCCTCGTCACGGCCTCCCGGCTCCGACGCCACCGCGCGGGCAAGCCTCAGCGCGGCTTCGGGGTACTCGCGCGCGTCCCGGTGCTCGGCGACGATGCGGCGCCTGAGCGCCGCGGCCTCGACGGCGAGGCCGGCTTCGTCGGCGGCGCGGGCTCCCAGTGCCAGCACGGCGGGACGATCGGGTGCGGGAAGGGTTTCCACTCCCTGCCGCACGGTCCGGACCGCCTCCCCGGCCCGGCCCCGGTGCCTCGCGACCGCCGCACCGGCGGCCAGGCGGCCGCCCGCATCCGTCAGTTCGCCGAGCGCGAGCGACAGCTCGAGCATCTCGGTCGCGTGCGACGGCTCCAGCTCGGGCAGAGCCGCCCGCAGTGCGGCCGTCCCGTCGGTCAACGCCCCGCCTTCGAGGAGCAGGAAAGCACGCTCGAGCGCCGCCCCGGGGCCCTCGATGCCGCTCAGCATCTCCAGAGCGGCATCGCGCATGCCCCGGGCCAGGAGGCGCGGGGCCAGGGTGGCCGCGAGCTCGTCCAGATCGGGCGACCCGGGCCTCTCCTCGCGGAAGGCGGCCAGCGCCGCGGACGCCTCCCCGGGGTCGCCCGCCGCAACCCGCAGCCGGAGCTCCGCGGTCCATGCCGTGAAGTGGTCGGCGGAGCCCGGCCGGTACGCGGCGGTCACCCGGTGGAGGACGGCCAGCGCCGCGACGGTGTCACCGGCGGAGAGGGCCCATGCGGCCGCGACTTCGAGTCCGGGGACCGTGACCGGTTCCGCGGCAAGCGCCGACACGACCACCTCCCGTACGCGGTCCCGTGCCCCGTGCAGCTCCTTCAGACGACGGCGGATGTCCACGTCCAGGGAGGGGTCGGTCGCCAGCGCGCGGGCCCACGCCGCGGCTCCCTCGTCGGCGCGGCCCGCCGCTATCAGCGCGCCTCCCAGCTCGGCGAGCAGCAGCGGCGACCCGGATACCGCATCCAGTCCTTCCCGAAGCGCCCCGGCGGCCGCTTCCGCCCCGAGTGCGTCGCGCAGCACCCGCGTCCCCTCGCGGTAGGGTTCCGGCCTCCCGGGCCCGGCCAGAATCCATGCGCGCACGGTCTCCGCGAGCAAGTCCGTCGTCCCCGTTTCGACGAGCAGCTTCAGCTTGAGCGCCCACACCCTGTTCGACCCGGGCCGCGCCGCCAGGTGGGCGTCGACGACCGGGAGGATCGCCGCGAGGCGGTCCCCGCGGCGCAGCACCCTTTCCAGCGCCAAGACCGCCGCCGAAGAGCCGGGCTGAAGCTCGAGCAGCTCCCGCAGCGTCTCCTCGGCCGGCCCGAGTTCGCCGCGCACGCTGTAGGAGGCCGCTTCACGGAGCATTCGGTTCTCGAGTTGCCGGTCGTAGCGGGTCTGGCCGGCCAGGGGCGGTGCGGCGACAAGCTGCAGCGCGCCCGCCAGGCAGACGACGAGCCCGGCGGCCGGGCGCCGGACCGGCGGGCCGGGACAGGGTGCCGGGACCATCTACGGGCGGGACTTCCTCAACGCCGCTCTCCGCTCCCCGCTCCCCCGCCCGGGCTCCGGTTGAGGCGCTCGAAGTAGCGAATGACCAGCGCCCGCTGAGCCGGCGGCAGAGCACGCAGCGCAGCCGGGCCCGGAAACTCGAAGCGGAGCACGTTCAGATCGGGCGCTGCGAGGGCCTCGACTCTCTCGCGGGTGAACGTCCCCGGCTGCTCCGCCACGCGCTCCTTCGATTCCTCCTCGCGATCGAGCGTCCGGCCGGCGTCGAGCAGCCGGTGGAAGAGCCGTTCCTGGCGACCGAGCACCTCGGGATCCAGTCGTCCCCCGGCAAGCGCGTCGGCCAGCCGCCGCGCCTCCGCGGCGAAGGCGGAGAGGTCGGCCGGCGGGTCCCCCTCCCGCTCCTCCGTCTGCGACAACTCGTCCAGTTCCTCCGCGACCCTCTCCTGCCGGCCCGCCACCTCCTCGGTCCGCTCTCGAAGCGTCTCCCGGCCGAGCCGCATCGGGGTCAGCGCGGCGGCGTCCCGCATGATCTCACCCTGCCGCCCGGCCAGCTGCTGGAGCTGCTGCATCATCCGCTCCGCAGCCGACGCGGCCCCCCGGGCCTGCCCCTGCTCACCCGAGGTCATGGCCATGCGGGCCACCTCGTTCAGGGAGCGCACCACCTGCCCGGCCGCCGTCGCGGGGGACGGGCCCCGCGCCCGGGGGTTCTCCATGGCGTCCACCGCGGCATCGAGCTCCTCCATGGCCCGGCCGACCCTGGTGATGAGGTCGCGGGCGCCCGGGGCGGCCATACCCGTCCCTTCGGCATAGTTCTCCGCCAGGTTGCGGATTCCCTGCGCGATCGCCGCCTCGTCGGCACGCAGCGCGGCCAGCTCCCGGGCACCGGCCCCCTGCATCTCCCCCCGGAGTTCGGTCTGGCGGCGGGCCAGCGCCAGCGCATCGGACGCGGTCTGCGCGAGCGCGGCGCGCATGGCCTCCATCCGCCGCATCAGCATTTGCACCTGTGCCCCGTCGAGCTGTTGCGCCAGCTGTGAGAGGTCGCCCGCGGCCTGGCCCGCCTGGCGGGCGGCGTTCCGCTGCCTTCCCTGCCGTGCCGTCCGGGCGGCCTGCCGCATCTGCCGGCGGGCCTGTGACAACTGGTGTCCGGCCTGCTGCACGCCCGCGCTCGCCCGCTGCTCCCCGGCCTGGTCGAGCCGCTGCCGGAGCTCCTCGAGCCTCTGCTGCAACTCCTGCGCCTCGGCCTCCAACCCGGCCTGCTGCGCGGCTCGCAACTGCTGGTCGCCGCCTTCGAGCATCGCCCTGGCCAGGATCTCCTGCTCCTCGGCGAGCTCCCTGGCCTCCTCGCCAGTGGCCCGGAAATCCTGCTCGAGAGCGGCGCTGCGAAACCGCTCCAGGGCATCCTCCAGGCTCCGGCGAAGCCGCTCCTGCTCCTCCGCCATCCGCTTGAGCGCCTCTCGGAGCTCTTCCGGGTCCATTGCGGCCAACTGCTCCCCGAGGGCTTCCAGCTGCTCCCGGACATCTTGCGGGGCGGCCCCGTCCAGCAGCTCCTCCAGTTCGTCGAGCCGGTCCCGCAAACGCGGGTCGGCGAGACCGGCGTCCCGCAGCGCGTCCCGCAGCGCGGCGAGCTCGCCCCGGAGCGAGTCCACCGCGGCGATCATCCCTTCCTGGCGCTCACTCGCCCGGGCGATCTCCTCGCGGTCCTCGAAACGGGCCTGGTCGCCACGCGTCCCGTCGCGGCGCCCGCCTTCGCCGCGCGACCGCAGGTCCCGCGTCTCCCTCTCGGCACGGCGCGCCTCTCCGGCGAGCTCCCGCAAGCCCGCGGCGGCCCGGCTCAGCTCCTCTTCCGCGGCTCGCCCCAGTTCCGTCGCTCCCCCGACCCACAGCACGTACTCGGCGCTCTCGCGTACCTGCGGCGACGGATTGTTGTCCACCGCGCGCGCCCGGTAGCGGATCGTGTCACCCGGCGAGAGCGTCCACGCCGAGGCGTCCAGAACCGGCCGCACGATCGCCCCCGCCGAACCCCCCAGCCGCACCCGGTGCACGAACTGTCGACCCTTCTCGCCGAAGGCCGTGATCCTCCGCGCCACGATCTCGACCCGGCCGATCCCGTAGTCGTCGCCGGCGCGGATCACCAGCGGCTGGCGCAGGCCGACCGGCATGATCGTGTCCACGCCGGGATGGACGATCGCGACCTCGGGGGGAAGATCCGGGACGATCTCGAGAGAGAGCGGCCCGGGAGACACCGCGGCCTCCCCGCCCTCCGCATCCCTGAAGCGCCACGTGTAGGTGCCCGACCGGTGCGGGATCCAGCTCCCCTCGAAGCGCGCGTCCCGCACGCCCAGTTCCAGCACCGCGAGACCCTCCTCGTCCAGCAGCGTCCCGGCCCCCACCGCGCGGCCCCCCCGGCCGCGCACGCGCAGGTGGGTCCCGGCCGGGATCACCAGCGGGGGCACCTCCGACCGGTACTCGCCGGGCGGGAGGCCGGTGTGGGGGGGGCGGGTCACCTCGATTGTGAAATCGTTCACAAAGAGGGGGTCGACCGGGGTGAGGAGGTGGACATCGCTGCGGGCCCCGTCCCGCGCCTCGATCCAGTAGCGGGTCTCCGCGTCGACGGCGGGCAGCGACGACCGCCCCGCGCCGTCCGCCAGCGCCACGGTCCGCGCCCGCGACACCTGACCCGTGATGTCCCAGCGCAGGGTGACGCTGTCGCGCAACGGGGCGCGGGCGGTGACCTCGACCACCGCGCCCCGGGCGACCTCGATCGTGCCGGGCTCGACGGTCACCGGGGGAAGCGCGGGTTCCACCAGAACCGCGAGCGGGTGCAGTAGGCCGTCCCACGCGCTGAAGGTGCGTGACGGGGCGGCGGCCGGCACCGCGAGCGCGGCCGGCAGGGCGGAGAGGAACGCGATCACACCGCGCCGGACTCGTCTTTCGACCCGCCGGCCGAGACTGCCCGCGAGCACCCTGGAATCGCCTCCGAGACGGCTCCCCACCTGCTGCAGGGCGAGGTCGCGCAGCCCCGGCGACGTGCCCGCGGGGGCCGAACGGGACAGCTCCAGTCCGCCCAGGGTCACCCCGTCGTCCAGCCCGCCGACCCGGTCCATCGCACGGGTCACGCGGTGTTCGGCGCACCAACGGCGGTGAAGCCGCCGCCAGGACCATATCCCGGCCGGGACGGCCGCCGCGATCAACACGACGATGACGAGCGGCCCGGGGCTGCCGGCGCTCCATCCGTCCGCGCCGGCCAGCGCGGGGGCCAGGACGAGCAGCCCCAGCGCCGCCGTGCCGCACCACGCCGCGACCATCACGGCCAGCGACCGGGACAGATGGGCGCGCACGCCCTCGACCGCCCGGCCGATCCGGCCCGCCGCGCTCACGAAACCGCCTGCGACATCGCGAAGACGAAGATGTTGACACCCATGCGCAACGCCTGTTCACGAATCTCAGGGGGGTCGTCGTGGACGTCCGCGTCCTCCCAGCCGTCGCCCAGGTCGGTCTCCCATGTGTAGATGACCACCAGCCGGCCCCGATGGAAGATACCGAACGCCCGGGGCGGCGCCCCGTCGTGTTCGTGGATCTTGGGCAGGCCGCCGGGGAATTCATGGGGGGCGTGGAAGACCGGGTGGGTGGGGGGGATTTCGACCAGCTCCCGGTCGGGGAAGACGAGCCCCATCTCGCGCCGGAACGACTCGTCCATGCCGTAGTTGTCGTCCGCGTGCAGGAAGCCGCCCCCGAGCAGGTAGCGTCGCAGCGCCAGGCGTTCCTCGTCGGTGAAGCGGACGTTTCCGTGCCCGGTCATGTAGAGGAACGGGTAGTCGCGGAGCGCGGGGTCGGTGGCCCGGACGGCGACCTCGCGGTCGGCGGTGGCGATGCCGGCGCGTTCGCGCAGCTCGGCGAGGAGGTTGGGGAGGGAGGAGGGGTTGGCGTACCAGTCGCCGCCGCCGCCGTACTGGAGGCGGGCGATGGTGACCGGGCCCGTGCCCTGGGGGTGGAGGGGGGAGGCGGGGGCGCCCAGCGCGGTTGCCAGGAGCCAAGCCGCCGCCCGGCCCGGTTTAGTCATCCCGCCCCCCCTTCACCCGCATCACGGCCTCGTATGCCGCGCTCCGCGACACCCCGGAGCGCGCGGCCACCTCCCGCGCGGCGGCCGTGGGGGACAACCCGGCCTCCAGGGCGTCCCCCGCCAGCGCCTCCGCCGCGGCCGCGGCCGCTTCCCCTCCCACCCCCGGACACCCCTCCACCACGACCGTCACCTCGCCAAGCGGCGGGTGCTCCACGAAGTGGCGGGCGCCCTCGGCCAGCGTTCCCCGGAAGACCTCCTCGTGCACCTTGGTCATCTCGCGGCAGACCGCGATGCGGCGCCTGCCGCCGTTCGCCTTCGGGAAGGCGGCCAGTTCGCCCAGCAGACCGGCCAGGCGCCGCGCGGACTCGAACAGCACGGTCGTCTCGGTGGCCCCGACGATTCGCTCCAGTGCCCGGGCCCGCCTTGCCCCCCGGCGGGGCGGAAACCCCAGGAACGTGAACGGAACGGGAGGCAGGCCCGAAGCCACCAGACCGGCGAGGATCGCCGACGGACCCGGGATGGGCACGATGTCGTGGCCGTCCTCGATCGCCGCCCGCGCCAGGCGTTCCCCGGGATCGGAGAGGAGCGGCGTACCCGCATCCGACACCAGCGCGACGTGGTCGCCCGTGGCCAGCCAGCGGCGCGCCAGCGAGATGCGGGCAGCCTCGTTGTGGGCGTGGAGCGACATCGGCCGCGTGGCGACCCCGATGTGGGACAGAAGCGTTCGGGCGCGGCGCGTGTCCTCGGCCAGGATGTGGTCGGCGGCGGCCAGGGTCTCGTGCGCGCGGGCGGAAAGATCGGCCAGGTTGCCGATCGGCGTGGCCACGACGTAGAGGGTGCCCGCGGGTTTCCGCCGCGCGCCGGCCGGGTGATCGCGGGCCGGTAGCCGCGGAGTGGCCACGTAACGCGTCCTCTCCCGCCTTCACATCCGGCCTACTGGAGGTGCTGCTCGATCTTCTGCTGCAGCTGCGCCTTCGGCACCGCCCCGATGACCGTGTCCACGTGCTGCCCGTCCTTGAAGAAGAGGATGCTCGGAATCGAGCGGACCCCGAAACGCATCGAAGTGGACATGTTGGCGTCCACATCCAGCTTGCCGACCCGAACCCGTCCCGCGAAGTCGTCCGCGAGTTCGCTGACGAAAGGCGCAATGAGCCTGCAGGGGCCGCACCACTCGGCCCAGAAATCGACCATGGAGAGACCGCCGTGGTCCTCGATCCGGTCCTTGAAGTTGTCGTCGGTGATGGTGACGAGATTCGCGCTGTCCGCCATTATTGGGTGTCCTTGGAATAGAGTGACTCGATCGGAATCCTGCCGGGAGGAAATCCCCATGTATTGTACACTGAGAGGGCCGGGAAGTTGAACAGGAGGGGGCCGGACGGCCTGCGGGGCGGGGTGGGGGAACCGGGTGGTCCGGGCGGGTTCGTCCGCGAACGCCTGGAGGGCCTGGAGTTCGACCACGTGGCGATCGCGGCGCGGTCGTTCGACGACGTGCTGCCCCTGCTGGAGCGCCTGGCCGGCGCGTCCGCGACCGAGCCGCGGCGGGTGGAGTCGCAGGGGGTGGAGGTGTGTTTCGTCGGGGACGTGGAGTTGATCCGGCCGCTTGCGCGCGACAGCGGGGTGGCGCGGTTCGTCGAGAGGCGCGGCCCCGGGCTACATCATATCGCGTACCGGGTGGGCGACCTGGCGGCGGCGATGCGCGAACTGACCGCGGAAGGGTATCGGTTCACGTCGGCAGGGCCGACGGAAGGGGCCGGCGGGCACCGGATCGCGTTTCTGCATCCGCGGACGACGGGAGGCGTGCTGGTCGAGCTGGTGGAACGCGACTGAAGGGCGCGCTAAGACGCCCGTCAGCCGACTGAAAAGCGGCCGTTCAGTAGCCCTTCCAACCTTTCTTCAACCATTCCTCCGCATCGGCCTCCACCGAAATCCCGCACACCGTTCCCGTCAGGCCGCCCTCCACCTCCCAGGTCCCGGCCCCCTTGTCGACCTCGACCGCCACATCGATGGTGACATCCACTTCGCACACACCGCTGCTCCCATCGTCCAGGTTCTCCCAGCCGACGCTCCCGCTCGCGCTTCCCTCCACCTCGACGCGAACGACGTCACCCGAAAAGCTTCCCACCACTTCGAGCAGGTGATCGACGCCGCCGGTCAGCGCATATGTGACACCGTCGTCCGTCGTCTCGGCACAGTGGTCGAACCTGACGGCCCCGTCGATTTCGATCCTGACGGCATCCTCCCCGGAATCGAAGGTCGCGGTCCCGGACAGGTTCACCGATCCGCCCTTCGAGCACTCCTTGTCGAAATCGTACTCCTTGGCGCCCCCCGAGCGGGCGGCCGTTGCCCCCGGGGGCACCGAACCGACCAACTGGGCGTCCACCGGACCAAGGGAGGCCCTGCCGATCAATTCCGCGAGTGCGGCGGCTTCCTCCGGCGTGAGGGCGTCCCCCTCCCCGTCGTAGCAGCCCGCCGCGGAGAACGCGAGCATGCCTACTGCGATAAGGCCGCTGATCCGGTGTCTACATGTCATCTTCCTGGCTCCAGTGCCGTGCGGGTGGTCCCGCTTCGTCGAAATCCCGTCCCGGTAAAGGTAAGGTGGACCGCGACCCGCCGCCAAGTTGAGCGTTGAGCGTTGCCCGGGAGGCGGGAGGCATTCCGGCCCGCCGGCCGGCGGACCGGAATCAGCGGACGTCCCGCGCGACGCGGAACCCGAGGTCGTAGCCCCGCTGGACGGCCGGGAGCGTGGTCCGGAACGCGGAACGGAGGTGCCACGGCAGGGCGTTCCAGGCGCCGCCCCGCAGCACGCGCCGCGAACAGTCCCCCGACAGCCGGGCGGTTCCGTCGGCCGGCGTATCCAGGTGACTGGCGTTCCAGCAGTCCTCCGTCCATTCCCAGGCGTTGCCCAACACATCATGCAGCCCGAAGTCGTTCGCCGGAAAGGACCCCACCGGCGCCAGGAACATGGCGTCGTCGGAACATGTGGCCGGTCTCGGCGCATAGGCCGCGTCCATCGCGCCGAAGTCGAGCAGCCTCCGCCCATGATCCGTTCCGGCCAGGGCCTGGTCGAATCCGTTCGCGTACCGGCACTGCCACGACTCGCCCTCTCCCCAGTACCCCTCTCCCCAGTACCTCGCTGTCCACGTACGCGCCCTGGCCGCGTACTCCCACTCGGCCTCGGTCGGCAGCCGGTAGGGTACCCCGGTCTCCCGGGACAGCCAGCGCACGTACGCCTGGGCGTCATGCCAGCTCACTTCGATCACCGGTAGGCGCCCCCTGCCCTGATCGTGGTCCTCGGGGCGGTACCCCCAGCATCCGCCGGCGTCGGCGCACGCGTCCCACTCGGCGAAGGTGACCTCGTACACGCCCACGGCGAACGCCGAGTCGATCGTGACCTCGTGCTGCGGCCCCTCGTCGACGTACCGCCCCCCCTCCCAGACCGGCGACCCCATCTTGAAGCGTCCCGGGGGCACCACAACCATCTCGGGGCAGGCGGAGCAGTCCCGGAAGACGGTCCCGGGGTGCAGGGGTCCGGAAGCAACCGGTGCGCGAGTCCCGGGGTCACCTTCGCGGCCCGCCGGCGAGTCTTCGGGGGTTTCGGCGGCTGCGGCCCCCGCACCCCAGGTCTCCCTCATCACCAGTCTGTACCCGCTCCCGTCATAGTAGGTCGCGAAACGCTCGTTCGATGTCGTGGCGCTGTCCTCGGCTTCCTCCCAGCTTGCTCCGTACCCCACCGCGAAGATCTGAAACCTCGGCGACTCGGGGTGGATGGCCAGATCCTCCTTCACCGCGCCCATGTAGCTCACCACCACCACATGGGTGTGCTCGGGTTCGGACCTCGCGCACCGGAGCTGTCCCAGCGGCTCCAGTTCGGCCCGGAGATCCCGTTCCGCCTCCTCAAGCCCTTCCGGTCCCGCCCCGACCCGGGCGACCACCTCCGTATCCCTGCGCACGACCCGCGGCTCCGGATCCGGGCCCGGCAGGGAGTCGAACTCGCCGGCCACGCACACGACCGTGCCGAGAAGAGGCTCCTGGGCCCCGGCCGGAAGGGCACCGGCGAACAGCGGGGCCGCCGCGATGGCCGCCGCATTGATCATCCATCGCCGGCGCACGCGCACGTCATCGGTGAATCCCATCCGACTACTCCTTCCCGGCAGGTTGCAACTCCATCCTTCATCCTGCTCGCTCATGATCGCACCCGGTGCCGACTCCCGCACCTTCCTCAATTTAGCGGATCGCCCCCGCGGATGTCACACGCGGCGCAGGCCCGGCAAGTGGGTGAAGCCGCCCGACGATAGCTCACCCCACCAGCCCTTCCAGCCCCACCTCCTCCACCAGCCACCTCCCGTCGTCTGCGCGGATCACGACGAAGGGCACGACCACCACCCGTCCCCCCGTCACCACCTCCACCGTGACACGGGCCGCGGACCGCCCCCGGCCCACCACCCCCCGCTGCGCCCCCACGCGGTACGACTCGTGCGCGAGGACTAGCGCGATCGCGTCCATGCGCAGTTCGACCTCGGCTCGTGCGAGACACCGCTCACCCAGTCCGATCCTGGAGCCCACCCGGCGCAACGCGCACCCGACCCTGCCACCCGTGTCGCCGATGGGTCCGTCTCCGGTGCCGAAGCGCGAGGCCATCGCGGTGTGGTCCCGGCGGCCGGCCGCGTCGAGGAACTCCGCCACGGCGCGGGCCCGTTCGAGTGACGGGTCCGGCGCGGGGTCGTCGAGGGCGGCCGCTCCGGTGCATCCGGCCATCGTCAACAACGGGAGCCACGATGTCGCTCTCAAGTCATCTCCCCCTCGTGTTGCATGGATTCGCTCCGGCCCGCGTCCTGCGGGGCCCCGCCCCCGCGAACCGGTCAGGGAATCTGAGGGGCGGTGATCAGCGCGTTGTCAGCGACGGGAAGGCGTGACAGGGAGTCACGGTGCGGCCCTCAAGTCACCCCTCGTCTCACCCGTCGCCCCAGCTCCGTCAGACGATACTTCTGATTCGCCGCACTGGGCGCATCCGGACGTGTCATCTCTACGTACCCGCCTTTCAGAGCCGGAAACAGGTAGCGCCGCCTCAGCGACTTGCGATCCCGCAGGCCGAGCGCGGCCTGGATCTGCCGCCGCGACATGGTTCCATGAAGAAGCACGGACAGCAGCCGCTCGACCTGGGGGGTGACCTGGGGGGTGACCTGGGGGGTCCGCAGCGCCGCCAGGATGGTGTACAGCATGTACTCGATGAACTTGGTGCTTTCGCCCTCGGCCGAACTCTCACGGATTGCCCGATAGTATTCGCTCTGGCCGGCGTGAATCAGACTTTCCACGGGAACGGTCGCGAAAAGGGGATTCCAGCGGGTCAGAATCAGCGTCTGCCACAGGCGTCCCATCCGCCCGTTGCCGTCCTCGAACGGATGGATGAACTCGAACTCGTAGTGGAAGACCGAACTCGAGATCAGTGGATGTTCGTCGGTTTGCCGCAGCCAATTGAGAAGGTTGGCCACGAGGCCGGGCACCCGGTTCGCAGGCGGGCCGATGTGCCGGACCGGAACCTGTCAACGATTGAGAGACACATTGCGGAATCAGTTTAGTGATCCGTCC
>JAPPGI010000190.1 GCA_028874985.1 Gemmatimonadota bacterium
CCCTATGATTCAGCTTCGGATCCTCCCCACCCACCACGACAGGTGAAGAGCCATTTCGGATTGGGGTATCAGGACCCGAATCCGGCGGCAAGGATGCATTTGTCGCCAGGTTCGGTCGATTGTGTATCAACGGCATCCGGGATCATCTTTGCGTTCGAGCTATTGCCGACAATTCGTCTCTACGAGCTCAACGGATCGTTAGTGTGGACGAGTGCTTTGGTGGAGCACTCAGTGCTGCGGATTACAGAAGACCGCACAACATCGTACGTTAGATTCGACGACGCGCAGCCCTACGATGTACTGAGTTCCGTGCACATGGTTCCATCCGGACGTTTCGTGCTTCTCCAGTACCGACGCCTCTTTCCGAATGAACAACCCGAATTGATTCGGACCTATTTGCTCGACCGGGAAAGTGGTTTCGGAGCTGCACTGGGAGACTCGATTCCGGAAATTGTAGATGTCCACAGGCATGGATATGTGACCGTTGATGACGTAGTTCCTCTTGTCAAGCTCTGGCGTGTGGATTGGTGAGATACGGGCAGTGGAGCCTCAACAGGGGGACGGAACATGACTCGCTCGTTTGCTGGCAGGCTTTGCGTAGTGTCGTTTGTACTTGGTGGCGCAGTCAGTTTCGCGCTGGCGTACCGTGGTGTCCTTCCGATTCCCACTATCGACGTCATCTGGCCTGGAAGTCAGGTTGACGAGGCGGGCGGCTACAGCCCTCAGGATGGGGTGACAACCGGGGAAAAGCAAGAGATTGTCCTGGTCTACATAGGGTCGTCCACGTGTGGCTGGTCGAATGTACCCGAACTTCCGGGAGTGGTTGAGAACATCAAGCGTAGTGTATACGGTTGGGCAAAGGAGAAGGAACTGGGTTTTGTGGCCATTGGAATTGCGCGTGACATCAGTGTTCGCGCCGGATTGAGACATCTTGAGACATTCGGGTTGTTCGATGAAGTGGTGGCTGGTCGTAGCTGGGCGAACGCGGGATTTCAAGAGTATGTGTACGGCGAGATGAGCGGTCCGGGAGTAACACCACAGGTCGTTGTGGTACTTCGACGAATGGACTACAAGAATACGGGGCAAGTAGTGACAGAGTGGAGGCGAGTGCTAGCCCGGTTGGCAGGGCTGGGAGAGATTGTCGAGTGGCAGCGTGGTAGTGACTTGGAGGGAGTGGTGCGGGAGATTGAAGGGCGCCTCGAAAAATAGCGTTTTGAGCATGTGCGGAGACAAGCCGGTGAGGGTTCACTTCACAAGACGGACTTCCGAGGCGATATTGCATAAGGTGTTTTGACAGCCTGAACCGGACATCGGAAACCGGAGAGGATAAAGTGGCACAAGCGCGCGACGGCAGGCAGGTGAGTTTTTGCGGATGTGGCGGCCGAAGACAGGCAGCGGAAGCTTGGGGGAGAAGCGGGGAAGACACGTCGCGATGATCGGCGAACTGGTCCCGTGGGAGGACTTCCGGCCCGTGCTGGAGGCGGTCTGGAGGAAGGCCGACGACGAGCGGAAATCGGCGGCGGGCCGGAAGCCGTGGGACGCCGTGCTGATGTTCAAGGCGATCGTCCTGGGCGCGCTCTACAACCTGTCGGGCGAGGCGCGCGAGCACGAGGTGGGGGACCGGCTGACCTTCATGCGGTTCGTGGGCCTGGGACTCGAGGGCCGGATCCCGGACGCGACGACCGTGTGGCTTTACCGGGAGCGTCTGGCAACAGAGGCTCTTCACCTGTCGTGGTGGGTGGGGAGCATCCGAAGCTGAATCATGGGGTGGGCTGGGAGGCCTTCGACGCGGCCGCGCGCCCCACCCAGCGGCGGAACGTCGTGGGATCCGGCACGTGGATCCAGCCGCGCGAGCGGGGCCGCTGGCAGGCCACGCTCCGGCACATCGCGCTCGAGGGGCGCTGCTTCGTGATCGGGTGCAAGCAGTTCGTCACGAAGGAGCACTACCCTGCGGACATCGAGATCCTGGGGGAGATGGAGGACGGGCCCGACGTGCTCTGCCGGGGCGGGACCTCGATGTACAGTCCGCTGGGGGAGGTGGTGGCGGGGCCGCTGCTGGACGTGGAGGGGATGCTGGTGGCGGATCTGGATATGGGGGACGTTGCGCGCGGCAAGTTCGACTTCGATGTGATCGGGCACTGTGCGCGGCCGGATGTGTTCGAGTTGCGGGTGAACGAGGAGGTGGGCACGGCGGTGGGGGGGGGCCACGTAAGAGACTCTGAATAGCTGACTTACCTTCCTCGGCTCTTCACCTGTCGTGGTGGGTGGGGAGGATCCGAAGCTGAATCATAGGGC
>JAPPGI010000167.1 GCA_028874985.1 Gemmatimonadota bacterium
TAGAACCGACCGGTTTCCTCCAGGAGGACGCTGTCCACGGGAACCACCAAGGCTCATGAAGACAGGACGTCCGGCGTCGCCTGGTCGCCGGATTCCACCGTGCAACTCAAGCAGAGCAGAATCCCCGCGACCAGCGACAGATTCCCTTTTCGGAGCGGGCGCGGCACCGTGGTTGTCGTTCTACCGGTGCGAGGATCGCGGTGGTGACCCGCGGGGTGCGGCGGGACCCAAGGGTCAGGCCCGGAACCGGTGGGGGAATCGCCTGGTCGAGGGTCCGTAGCGCGGCGAGCGCCGGCGGACCGCCCGCAAACGCCCAGCGCCGCCGGACCATGTGCCACAGCAGCGCGTCGAGGGAGCGGAACCATGCGCTCGGCCGCCCGCCGCAGCCAGCGCCCGAAGGCCGTGGGGTTCGGCCACCCGGACCCAGCCGAAGATCCGGCGCCGAGCAGCGGCAGGTCGCTCATCACGCTGGCGCCGTAGAGCAGCAGTACGACCCACGCCTCGACCATCAGCGACGGCCGGAAGAAGCCCTTCTCCTTCCCCCTTCCGGGTGTCGATCCAGCCGACGAGTCCCATCCGGTCGAAGAGCTTGCGGACCAGGGACCAAACCCACGCCGTCGGTGACGTTCGTTCTTCGCTCAAAACCCCCCGAAATCCGACGCCCCAGGCGCGGTGCCCACCTAACCCCGCAACGCAGGATCCGGGGTCATACCCCATGCGCCGCGCTTCGGGGCTCGGCCGCTGCAAGTCGTCAGACATGCTTCACCTTCTTCTGGATGGGCCGGGGCGGGTAGTAGTAGTAGACCGTCGAGCAAAAGCTGATAAAGCCGAGCCATGCGCATATTTCGGTCTCATCGCAGTACTCATCCATGCCGTTGCACCCCCGTGGCACCTGCGCAGCCCCCACCTCCGTCCATACCGCGAAAGCGAGCATAGCCACACACAGCGCTCCGAGAGACAACCTTCCATAGGCTTTCGCAATTCTCTGTTTCACCTTGGCCTCCTTGTTGACCTTGAAGTTGATTTGCTGGTTAGGTGATAAGGCCCCTGAATTGTCAATTGCCACGACTCGATCGCCCCCCCGACAAGCCTCTTCGAAGCGAAACCTCCGTCGCGAGCGCGTCGGAGGGGGCCCAAGGCCAACATCCTCGAATCCGCTGCTCGACAAGGGGCGTTCCAAGTCAAGTGGTCAGAACATGCTTAACTTTCTTCGGTCTTTCGGGGTATCGATAAATGTCCGTTCGACAGATGAGCTGCAGAACGCACCGCTCAACCACTAGGCACGGATTGCCTGTGTTGTCCCTACGACACTTCGCTGGATGCACCTGCGGACGCAGTTCGTACGATAACGTCCCGATGCTGGCCATCGCGACGACAACCGCTACTATCGCGATCCTGAATCTCTGTTTCACCTTGGCCTCCTTGTGACCTGATATGACCTGATGGTTGGTGTAAGCCCTGAATTGTCAATTACCACAATTCGATCACCCGCGACAGCTATCTTGGAAGCCCCGGGTAGTTCCTGCGAATACCAATATTCTCCCGAGAGCATATCGTACTTGTCGATCACCCGCCGACCTCTACCCGTTGCCGAGAGAACCAGTAGTGTGTCCCCGGCCGACTTCACGTCGGAGGTCATACGACGTGGCCGTTTTTGATGTCGTGTTGACGTGACCGTCATGAGCCCCTCACGCCTCTTTTCCACGACGAGGCGTGGAAAATCCGAATGCTCTACAAACGGATGAGCGGCCAAAGGCATGTCGCCTTTGAACCTGATCCACCCGTTGCCGTATAGAAACGAAAACACCCATTCGTCTTCTCCGGTGCCGGTGACCATTCCAATTCTCTGCAGCGACGGCATTTTTCCCAATATCGGCCAAAAGGGACGGGCAGACGATTGCTGTTCTCCGGTGGCAAGCAGAATTGGCCACAATGTACCGGTGGCCTCCAGTACATATCCCGACTTCAGCGTTGCGATACCTTCAATCGACCCCACCGTGGACCGCGACTGTGCACGAATACGCGCCTCCCGCTGCAAGCGGCCCACGCTGTCCACCCATAGCAGCCGCTGGTTGTCGCTGTCAGCGACCACCACGCCGTCTGGCGTTGCAGACATTGCGCGGATCCGCTGAACTTCGCCGGGTCCGTCGCCTCTTGTCCCCCAGACCCACATCAAATTCCCCCGGTGCGTGAGCTTGACAACTTGCTGCGCTCTCACATCCAACACGTAGATTCCATGGTTCTTCCCCTTTTCTGGTGGGTAGCAGGTCATGCGCGTAGGCCATCGGGGT
>JAPPGI010000008.1 GCA_028874985.1 Gemmatimonadota bacterium
GACAAATGAAGCACCGGACCCTACCCGGCACCGCGCCACCCCCCGACTCTACTCCGGCTCCGGTTTTTCCGGTCCACTGCCTCGCACCAGACTCGACGCGCTTATCGGATTCTGGATATAGAGGATGGCCGTTTCGCCCGACACCAGGGAGACCGAGTTGGTCCTGAAGGTGCCTCCGGGCCGCTGGTCGATCTCGATGATCAGCACTTCCTCGTCGGGCCACTCGAGCCTGAAGGTCGACCTGTCGTGTCCGGAAACGAATCCGATCCTGTGCTGTACGCGGCCCAGCGCCTTGAGGAACATCCGGTGGAAGTTGTGGTTCTGCACGATGAGCCGGATGGTTCCCGCTCCCTGTCTCGCCTCGTCGAAAGGGTTCCGCGGCGCGCTCTGCCAGATGCAGCCGGTCATCGTCATCGTCGCCGCCAGCAACAGGGCTCGTCTTCTGCGCATGTTCGCACTCCTTGCCTCGCGGCGTGTTCCCCGTCAGCTCGCCGGGCGGCCTTCCGGAATCGGCTCCAGGCCCTCGCGGACCAGGAGTTCGTTGAGCCTGCCCACATCGCGCAGAATGACGGTCTCCAACTGCTCGATCTGCTCGTCCAGGAGTCCGGCCAGGCGCCGGAACACCACGTATGACTGGTGGGTGGGCCGGCTCTCCGAACCCTCCACCAGCCCGAGCAGCGCGGCGAGCTTGTTGTTGATCCTGATGGGATAGTTGAGCGGATCCTGATTGCTCCGGTTCCTCACCTGGTAGATCTCCGCCTCGACCGCGCTCAGATTGTCCCCGACCGTGGCCGCCTGCGCCTTGATGTCCTCGTCGTCCGTCTCTTCGAGGCGCTCGCCGACCCGCGCCTTGATGTCCCGTACCCGGATGACCGCCTCGTTGGCCTCCGAGACGCGATCCCGGATCCGGATGGCGAGTTCGAAGCGCTCCCGCAGATCGGCCTCGGTAACACCCTCCAGGTCGGGATTCATGCGGACCTGGAAATCCCGGCTCAGCGGAGCACCGTCATCCACCGTCATCCGCACGGTGTAGGTGCCCGGGACGGCCATGGGTCCCATGGGCCGTGCCGCCCACATGATGCGGCCCTCGAAGTCCGTCCACGCCGGATATCGCAGGTCCCAGCGGAAGGCGTGCGCCCCCCGGGCCACCTCCGGCAGGCCGCCCCCGCCCCCGCCGAAGGCCAGGGCAGCCCGGCTATCGTTCCCGCCGGCCTCCTCCGCGTCGGCGGTCGCCTCGAAGGTGCGGACGACCTCGCCGCCGGAATCGACGATCTCCAGGGTCACGCTCCCGGCGTCCTCGGCAAGGTGGTACTGGAAGCGGACACCCGGGTCGACTCTGCGAACGGGGTCGGCCGGGTCGAAGAGCCACGCCGGAGCGGCGGCCACCTCCGCGCTCATCTGCCGGAGCGGCCCGATGCCCTCGAGCACCCAGAACGACCGCCCGTGGGTCGCGATCACCAGATCGTTCTCCTCGACCACCAGGTCCGAAACCTGCACGACCGGGAGGTTGAGCGAGAGGGGCTGCCAGCGGGCTCCGTCGTCGAAGGACACGTACACGGTGCGCTCCGAGGCGGCGTAGAGGAGTCCGGGCCGCTTCGGATCCTCGCGCGTCGCACGGATGAAGTCGTCCTCCGGCAGCCCTCCGACGATCTTCGTCCAGGACCGCCCGTAGTCTTCGGTCCTCCAGACGTACGGCGACCGGTCGTCGTCCACGAGATACCGGATGCCCGAGACGTACGCCTTTCCGGGCGTGTTGGGCGACGCTTCGATGGTGTTGATGCGGACGAAGTCGGGCGCGTCCGGCGGCGTGACAGGTGTCCAGTCGAGGCCGCCATCGCGCGTGACGTGGACCAGGCCGTCGTCGGATCCGGCCCAGATCACCTGCGGATCGTGATGCGACGGCG
Organism: Gemmatimonadota bacterium; assembly: GCA_028874985.1. Taxonomy (GTDB): domain Bacteria; phylum Gemmatimonadota; class Gemmatimonadetes; order Longimicrobiales; family Gaopeijiaceae; genus Bin94. Next base: position 1,905 of record JAPPGI010000008.1, read on the forward strand.
CGATCGCGAAAACGGTGGCGTAGGTCTCCACGCCGGTCTGGTCCTTCGTGATGGGGCCGCCCGAGGGTCCCATCGTCGCCGGGTCGGCACGTGTGAGGTCGGGGCTGATCGGCTCCCAGCCCTGTCCCTCGGTCGTGGTCTTCCAGACCTTCTGCGTGCCGGTGTAGAGCACGTCCGGGTCGTGGTGCGAGAACACGATCGGGAAGGTCCACTGCACGCGCTCGACGAGATCCTCGGACGACTGTCCCATGGGGTTTTCGGGCCACACGTGAATCGCCCGCCTCGCCCCCGTCGCCATGTCGAACCGGGAAAGGCTCCCCCCGTAGCAGCCGGCGTAGAAGATGTTCAGGTCGGTCGGGTGCGGAGCGATGTAGCCGCTCTCACAGCCGCCGACCGCGTAGTACCAGGTCCGGTTGCCGGGCCCCCGCGCCGCCATCCGGTTCCAGCCCCGCACCGGGATGCAGGCCGTGGAGTTGTCCTGCTGGCCCCCGCAGATGTGGTACGGCTGGTGATTCGTGGTGACCACCCGGTAGAACTGAGCCGTCGAGTAGTCCTGGTCGGTCCAGCTTCGGCCGCCGTTGAAGGTGACGTTGGCTCCCCCGTCGTTGGCGTTCACCATGCGGTCGGAGTCGTCCGGCGCGATCCACAGGTCGTGGTTGTCGCCGTGCGGAACCCGGATCCCGCGCGGGAAGGTCTCGCCTCCGTCGCGGGACCTGTACAGCCCCGTGTTGAGGGCGTACATCACGTCCTCGTCGTTGGGGTCGGCGTAGACGCGCGTGTAGTAGAAGGCCCGCTGCCGCAGCTTGCGCTCGTCGTTGACCCGCGTCCAGGTGGCGCCGGCGTCGTCGGAGCGCCACACGCCCCCGTCGGGCTCGTGCTCGATCAGCGCCCACACCCTGTCCGGGTTGGCGGGCGAGACGGCCACGCCGATCTTGCCCACCGGCCCCTCGGACAGGCCCACGTTGGCGGTGATCTCGTTCCAGGTCTCGCCGCCGTCGGAGGACTTGAAGAGCCCGCTGTCCTCCCCACCGGACGACATTCCCCAGGAGCGCCGCCAGGCCTCCCAGATCGACGCATAGATGACATCGGGGTTCGTGACGTCGACGCTGATGTCCGCCGCGCCCGCCTTGTCGCTCCTGAAGAGGACCTTGCGCCAGGTCGCGCCCCCGTCGGTGGTCTTGAAGACGCCCCGCTCGGGGTTGTCGGCGGAGTGTTTGCCGAAGGCGGCGGCCCACGCGACATCGCAGTTCTCCCGGTGAATCCGGATCCGCGCGATGTTCTGGGTCTCCTTCAGCCCCACATGCTCCCAGGTGACCCCGCCGTCGGTGGACCTGTAGGCGCCGTCACCCTGCTGGATGTTGCCGCGAAGCTGCGTCTCGCCCGTGCCCATGTAGACGATGTCCGGGTCGCTCCGGCAGACCTCCACGGCCCCGATCGACGCGCTGTTGATCTGCCCGTCGGTCACCGGACGCCAGTTCTGTCCCCCGTCCGTCGTCTTCCACAGGCCCCCGCCCGTCGTTCCCATGTAGTACTCGAAGGGCCGGGCCTCCGAGCCCGCCACGGCGATGGAACGCCCGCCCCTGGGAGGACCCACGCTGCGCCACTCCAGCGAACTCCAAAGGGCCTCGGGATAGGTTTCCTGCGCTTCGCCGGGCGCGGCGAACGGGCCGGAGGCGGCCAGGGAACCCGAGGAGACGACGGCGAGCAATGTGAACCGGCAATAACGAGACATGCGGGGGAACTGTTCCTTGAGCGCTCTGTGGCAAGGGAGTGGATGTACGCCACCCGACGCCGGACAGGCCCGGCGTGCGGAAGGCGCCGAAATCGCGGTCACGGCAAGGATAGAGCCTCGAACGGCAGGTTATCAAGGCGGCGGTGCGACCGCAGCGGGAAACCGGGGACTACCACCCCCGGATCGGAATGGTGAAGGTCCGGCCGCCCCCGTTGCCGTTCCCGCTCCCACCCGACCCCGTTTCCCCCCGGAACGCCGCGATGGCTAGGAACACCGCGCCGCCGACGATCGCCGACCCGAGCACGGCACTCCTGCCCGGTGAGAACTCGCGTACCTCGACCGCCACCAGATCGTGGCGCGGCACCCGGTAGGTGTTCTCCTGCACGAATTCGTTGAAGGCCCCGATCACCCGCCGGGTCCGCACCTCGAGAACGAGGGTGTCGCCGGCCTCGAGCACGACCCCTTCGACCGACGCGGTCTCGGGTGGCAGGCCCGGGTCGGCAAGCGCCGACCGCACCGGCACATGCACCCTCGCCACCGATCCCAGGGCCGGCGTCTCGACCGGCAGGTACGTGTGACAGCCGGAGAGCGCGAACACCCCGGCGGCCGCCGCCGCACGGAGCGGACTTCGCGGCAGACCCATCAGAACCTCACGTCCAGGCGGCGTGTGAGTCTCTGCCTGAACACGTACACGAAGTGCCAGGGATCGCCGGGAAAGATGCCCCCCGATTCGGCGATCAGGCTGCGGCCGTCCACCTCAACGGACACGCTGACGTCCAAGGTGTCACCCTCGAGCGCTTCGACCTGAACCAACCACTTCTGCTCCCGGGCAATGCTCATCGTCGTGTCGATCGGCAGGGTGTGCAGCACCGTGTCCGAGGAGAGCACGCCGACCTGCGTGACTCCCTCGACATCGACGCCGGCGATGAAGTCCCTCGAGTAGATCGCCATCGCCTGCTGCCCGGCCTTGCCGCGCATCTCGAAGGCGACCTCGGACGGCCACCGCTCCTCCACGATGCCGCAGGACGCAGCCGCTACGGCCAGCGCAGCCGACAGCGAGCGCAAGGTGGATCTCATGACGTCAGGCGAAATATCGACTCTCTAGCTGCAACCATCCTGCCAATCCTGCTGGTTGGCCTGCCGTTCGATGTTCGAGACCGGCAGCATCACGCCGGGACACTTGACCGAAGCGGACGCGCCCTGCCACTTGGGGTCCTCGAGGCCCCAGCGGTACATGTCCGCGAGCCGAAGACCCTGCAGCATGACGGTCACCCGCCGCATGTGTCGCAGCATGTCCTCGTTCGGGATCTGGCCCCTGAATTCGGTGAGTCCATCCATGGCGCGGATGTGGTTGACGTGCTCGGTGAATGTAGCCTCGCTTCCGCCGGCCAACGCGTTCTCCGCCAGGATGATGTGCATCATTCGGGTGGAGGCCAGCGTCAGAGGGGGATAGATCCCTCCCTTGTCCAGGTAGCTGCCGCCCTTCCACTGGTTCAGCCACTTGATCACCGAGGGATCATCGACATCATCGATCGGGTCCTTGAGCGCGATTCCGACGATGTCGTTCGCCGAGTTGACGGTGACGATCGAGAGATCGATCTGGTTTTCCTTGCGGTCGTTGATCCAGGCCGCCATCGAGTTCTCGGTGCTTTGGCTCGAGTACGCGAGGTTGAAGAGCCGGTCGGCGTCGTTGCCGCCCGCGGCCGCGATCACCGCCGCGGCGTCGGCACCGGCCTGGCCGGAGTTCACCATTCCGTCTCCCGTGGCACGCGGGTTGATGACGTCCCAGATCGCGCGGGAGTGCCACGCCCGCGCGCGCACCGCCGTGGCGTTCAGGACCATGTCCGAATCCCCCGCCTGCTGAAAGCCGGTGATGGCGGCGCTCAGGCGCTCGATCGCCTTGTCCAGGACCGTGTGCATGTTTTCGGCTCCTACCGGCGCACCGGCTTCCCTCTTGTTCGAGAAGGCGAAGTCCTCCTGAATCTCGCCGATGACCGTGTAGATGATCCCCGAGTAGAAGTTGGCGCGCGCAAGGTGGAATCCCATCGCCGCCTTCAGCGCGTCGGATTCGGCCTCCGCCACATGCTCCGCGAGAATCTCGATCGCCAGGTCGCTCATCCAGCGGGCCTGCCCCATCGCCGGGAACGGGCCGTCTATGAACTCGTTGAGGGGATCGTCGATGAACCCCTGGTCGAGGGAGAGCCATGCGTTCCGGGATCCGATCCAGTACAGCTCGTCGGATGTCACCAGGTAGGGCTGCCACGACTGGGAAACCGACGACGCAACCAGGGTCAGTGTCCCGTTCACCACCGCAGCCGCAGCCTCGATCTTGCGAATATCCTCCTCGACCAGATCGTTGGGGTTGCTCACGTCCAGCAGCCCGCACGCTGCGAAGACCGGCGTCGCCGCCAGCGCCGCCGTGCCGCGGTTCATGCGAGTCCGTATGCTCATGTCCTTCTCCTCTAGAACGTCAAGCGGGTGGAAAACGTTATCCGCCGCGGCACGGGAATCCCCCAGCCTTCGGTCGAATCCAGGAAGTTGCAGTCCAGGCCTGCGTTGCACCGGCCCAGCACGTTGCCCTCGGGGTCCATGCCCGGATAGTCGCCCAACATGAACAGCCGGAGGTTGCGCACGCCCAGGTTCAGTGTGGCGGTCGAAATGCCCCATTCATCGACGACGGCTGCCGGCACCCGGTACACCAGCGAAAGCTCCCGCCACTGCACCCAGTCGGCGTCGTAGATGCCGTTCATGCCGCTCATCGGCGAGAGACCCTCGATCTCCTTCACCCATGCGATGGCCGCCTCAAGCCGCGCTGCAGCCGAAGACTCCGGACTGACCATGGTGGAGTATAGTTCCGCCGAGCGGGGGGTGTTGCGCCCGATGACGGGGTTGGCCCGCCTGAACATGCCGGACAGGTCCTGGACCTGATGGCCCAGCTTGTACTCAAAGAGGGTGTTCAGTTCGAAGTTGTCGGCAAATGCCATGCTGAATCCGAAGGAGCCGGCGAAGTCGGGCGTTGGCTTGCCGAGATAGCTGAGCAGCAGACCGTTCCCGCAGTTGTTGGAGGCCAGACTGTCATTGGGCGTGCCGAACGACCAAGGCTCCCCGGTTTCCTTGTTGATACCGGTCCTGTTGCCGACAGCCAGCGGTTTGAACTCGGTGGGATCGCGGGGCCTGCTGAAGAAATCCATGGCGTCATCGCGTGTAGGAACCTGACACACGTTGTCCACGGGGTCAAGGATGTTCAGCGGAATCTCCTCATCGGCCAGCTTGGCCCCGAAGAACGCGGCGGGAGCGTAGCCCTCCGTAAGATAGTTGCGATACCGGGGATAGGCGCCACCGGTCTTGAGCGGCGGCGCGCCGCCCATGTCGGTGATCTCCTGATACTCGTACGCCGTGTTGGCGAAGAGGTTCACCGACAGCCCCTCCTGCTGGATCAAGGCGCCACGCAGGTTCAGTTCCAGTCCGTGCGCCTTCATCCCACCAATGTTGTCGAGTTGAGTCTGCGTGAATCCGCCGGTCACGGGGAACTGGCGTGCCACCAGAACGTCGGTGCCCTTGCGGGTCCAGTAGGTGGCCTCCACGGACCAGCTGTCGTTCAGGAAGCCCATCTCGGTGCCGACTTCGATCTCGGTCGAGACCTCGGGTCTGAGATCGGGGTTTCCCAGGTTCGCGGGCCGCACGCCCGGGCCCGCCACGGAGCCCTGTGACGAGAATGTGGTGAACTTGTCGAAGGCACCCGGCTGAAGTCCGGATCTGCCGATCGCGCTCCTCAGGCGGAGGGTCGAAAGCGTCTCCGACGAGCGTTCCATCGCCCGGAGCGGCTCCATCGAGACCGATGCCTTGGGGTAGAAGGCGGTGTTGAAGTTCTCGCCGAAGGCCGAGTTGGCATCCCAGCGGCCCCCTACCGTCAGGAAGAGCCAATCGTCCAGGCCGACCTGGTCCTGCAGGTATCCGCCGATCTGCGTCACCCTCAGCCAGGTCTCGTAGGAGTTCTGGGAGCCGAGCGCCGAAAGCGTCTCGAGGCCGGGACCCGGGAAGTCGCGGCCGCCCCCACCGGCGGACTGCCGCTGACGGAGAAAGCCCTGCCCCCCGAAGAGGAAGGTGTTCTCGATCCGGTCGGTGCCGTGGACGTACGACCCCTTGACGTCCGCCGTGATCTCGCGACTGCGGTCCTCGTTGACGCTCCGGCTGCCGTCCGTCTCCCAGTTCGTGAAATTGTCCACACCCCAGCCGTAGGGGCGGAAGGTAACCGCATCATCCGATGTGAAGTCGAGGCCGAAGGCCCCGGACAGGCGGAAGTTGTCATTCGGAGTGTATTCGATGTTCGTCGTGCCCGTAAAGTGCTGCGAGTTCACGAAGTTCAGCTTGTACATGTTCTCTCGCAGCGTCGCGAAGGCCGGCTGGCCGTAGTGGTTGACTCTGCCCGTCGAGTCGGGCTCGGCGTGGGCGAGCCGCATCTGAATCATGAGCGCGGACGAGAAGACCCCGAAGATGTTGTTCGAATTGTCCGGGGTGCGGTGCTCCATGTCGGAGAACAGCGTGGATACCCCGATCCGCAGCTTGCTGTTCGGCATCACCGTGAAGTTCGAGGTGACCGAGGCGCGCCGGTTCGTGTCGGTCTCCGGCTTGATGCCCTCCACGGGCTCGAAGTTCTGTGCGGCATCGTACGGACCGTCCTCGGCGGTCAGCCGGCCGGACAAGTAGTACTGGAACGACCGGGAGCCGCCGGACACGGATGCGGAGTAGGCCTGGCCCAGTCCGGTCGTGAGCAGTTCGGGTATCAGGTTCCGCTCGATGGGGTCGTAGGCAGTCACGTTCTGGCCCCAGCGATCCTTCATGCGGTTGATCGTCTCGGCCAGAATGGTGGCGTCGTTGTCCCCGCTACACCCGGGCCGCGCACATGCCCGCGCCGCGAAGTCGGCCATCGGCGGAATCCGGTTGGTCGGCACCGATATCCCGGTTAGATCGGCCTGCGCCGTGAACCGTGGCCTGCCTATCTGCCCCCGCTTGGTGAAGATCTGGATCACGCCGTTCGACGCTTCCGTCCCATACAGCGTGGCGGCGGCCGCGCCCTTGAGGATCTCGATCCGCTCGATCGACTCCGGGGGGATGTCGTCGAGGCGCGACGGGCTTCCCTGGCCGTTGAAGCTCTGCACGGCCGAGCGGTCCACGCGGACCCCGTCCACGTAGAAGATCGGCTCGTTGAGCTGCGTGAGCGAGGCCGAGCCGCGGATGCGGATGCGCGCGCCCTCGCCGGTGTAGCCCGACGACGGGAGCGCGATCACGCCGGGCTCCCGTCCCGCGATGAGCTGGCTGAAGTCGGTCACCGGGGCGTTCTCGACCGCGGCCGTGTTGATGGTCGCGATGGTGTTGCCGAGCTTCCGCTTCTCGGTCACGATGCCGGCGCCGGTCACGACCAGCTCGTCGAGCGCGATCGCGGTCTGGTTGAGTTCGAAGTTGAGTTGCGCCGTGGCGCCGGCCGCCACGGTCACCGTCCGTTCCCCCTCGCGGTAGCCGACGCGGGTGGCGCGCACTGTGTACTCGCCCGCCGGAACCGACAGCACGATGTAGCCGCCGGACGCGTTGGTCAGCACGCCGAAGGAAGTGCCCTCGATCGCCACGACGACCGCCTCCAGCGGCCGCATGGACCCCGCGTCGGTAACGACCCCGGTAAGGGTGCCGGTCGTCGTCTGGGCAGAGGCGCCGGGGACGAGGGCAAGTCCCGCCACCAGGGCGACACCGAGCCCTCCGGCCCCATCTCCGGGACGGGTTCGAAACAGGTCGGACATCATGGCTTCCAGCCTCCGTTCTTGAGTTTCAGGACATGCCGAGCGCTCGGTCCGCTCAACGTTCGCCCAGGGATTTCCCGGTCAGGGCCGCACGATGCCTCCCCTCCAGACTGCCGCCGCGATATGCCCGTTGGACCTTGAAGTATACACCCCCCGACAGGATTGTAACAACAGATCCGAGGGCGGCTCCAATGGGAGGGCGGGGCCGGAAGGCGACTCTCCGACCAACCCCGTCTCAGCCCACCCTCGCGACCGCCTCGATCTCCACGTCCACGCCCTTCGGCAGCCCCGCCACCGCCACTGTCGCCCGCGCGGGGCGATGGTCGCCGAAGTGCCGGGAGTAGACCCCGTTCATGCCGGCGAAGTGGGCCATGTCGGAGAGGTAGACGGTCGTCTTCACCACCGTCTCGAGGCTGCCCCCCGCGGCTCTGAGCACCGCATCCAGGTTCAGGAGGACCCGGCGGGTCTGCGCCCGCGCGTCTCCCTCCACCAGCGCACCCGTATCCGGGTCGATCGGGATCTGCCCGGAAGCGAATATCCAGCCGTCGGTCACGATGGCCTGGGAGTAGGGCCCGAGGGCCTCGGGGGCCCGATCGGTGTTTGAGGCGGCGATCTCCGGCATCTCGCTTGGGTTCTCCTCTCGGATGGATCCTGTGGCGCCGACAACTCTGGCTTCAAAGGGACACCCAAGTCAACCGTTCACCATGGGATCGGGCGGCGGATCCGGCAGCGACCGCTCGATTTCCTCGCGGGTTACGGCGGCTACGCCGACCTTCGCCACCCCCAGCGCGGCCGCGCGGGCGGCCAGGCCCACCGCCGCGGCCACATCCGCACCGGCGGCAACCGCCACCGCGACGACCGCGGCGACCGTGTCCCCCGCCCCCGATACGTCGTAGACCAGGCGGGCCCGGACACGGAACTCCTCCGTTGCCTCCCCAGGAGACGCCAGCACCATCCCCTCCGCACCCAGGGTGAGAAGAAGATGCCGGCAGCCGATCCGCGCCCGAGCGTTCTCGATCCACCCGGCGTCCCGCGGCCGGACCGTCTCGCCCAGCGCGGCAACGAGCTCGCTCCGGTTCGGCTTGAACACCGCGGCACCCCGGTAGGCGAAGAAATTGCGGCGTTTCGGGTCCACGATCACCGGCACACCCTCCTCCGCCGCGGCTTCGAGAACCCTCCGGATCACGCTCGGCGACATCACACCCTTGTCGTAGTCGGCCACGACCAGCGCCCGCGCTCTAGGCAGACGCGACAAGACCCGGGACGACACCTGCCGCGCGGCGGCCGGCGCGACGGAGCGGTCTTCCTCGCGGTCGACCCGCACCACCTGCTGTCCCCTCGCCAGCACCCGGGTCTTCACGGTGGTGGGCCTCCCGGCATCGTGCACGAGGTGGCAGCCGGCACCCATCGCCTCGAGGGTGCGGCGGACGGACTTGCCGGCTTCGTCCCCGCCCACCGCACCGATCACGTCGCAGCGTGCTCCCAGCGCCCGCACGTTCGCGGCCACGTTCCCGGCCCCACCCAGCGCGTCCCACTCCTCCTTCACCAGAACCACCGGAACGGGCGCTTCGGGAGAAACGCGATGCGCCGGACCGGCCAGATAGCGGTCCAGCATGACGTCGCCCACGACCACGATCCGGCATTCGGGAAACCGGTCCGCCAATCGCGCGAAACCCGCGCGGTCCGATCGCCCGGCCTCCGTGCTCACGGCCGCGGAGTCCCCCGGCGGCCGCGCAAAGCCGCCGACAGGCCATTTGCCGGGCCGAAACGGGGCCGGCCCAGGCGGGGCCGTCGTAACGTAGCTGTGGTCATCGTGGTCGTTAATGTGTATTGTCCAAGGGAGGGAGCGAAGCCGAAGCCGCCGCCCCGTCGCAGTCGCCCGGCCGCGCAATCGGCCGGGCGCGCGGTGGCAAGGATCTCCGCCCCCATGGTAGTGTATATGAATGGCAGGTCGGTCAAGAGCCCGGTGGGGCGAGCCGGCGGCGACCCGCGGCTCGATTCGCGGCTCGTGGAAGACACCTCGCGAAAAAAGGGTGGTCATGCTCTCAATGAAACGCACCAACGCACTTCCGGGCGCCCCGCTGTTGGCGGCCGCGGGTGCCCTCGGGCTCCTGCTCACCCTGCCGGTTCCGGCACTCGCCCAGTACTTCGGGCGCAACAAGGTGCAGTACGAGAACCGCGATTTCCTGGTCCTGACATCCGAGAACTGGAACATCCACTTCTACGCGGAGGAGTCCGAGGCGGTGGAGGACATCGCCCGCATGGCGGAACGGTGGTACGAGCGCTTCTCCCGCGCCTTCCAGCACGAATTCGAGGCACGGAAGCCTCTCATCATCTATGCGGATCACCCCGATTTCCAGCAGACCAACACCCTGGTGGGGGCGATCGGCCAGGGGACGGGCGGCGTCACCGAATCGCTCAAGAACCGGGTGATCATGCCCCTGACCGCCTCCTACCGGGAAACGAACCGGATCCTGGGGCACGAGCTGGTGCACGCCTTCCAGTTCAACGTCGCCCAGAGCCGGCTGCACGGAGCATTCCTGAATCTGACCCGGATGCCGCTGTGGCTGATCGAGGGAATGGCGGAATACATGTCCATGGGGCGCGAGCATCCTCACACGGCCATGTGGCTCAGGGACCACATGCTCCGGGACGACAAACCGACCCTCAAGGAGATCTCCCGCGACCCGAAGTACTTCGCCTACCGCTTCGGCCAGGCGTTCCTCTCGTACATCGGCGGCACCTACGGGGACGACGCCGCCCAGGATTTCTTCCGCACGGCGCTGCAACGGGGATGGGAGCCCGCGATCGGACACGTCTTCGGCATGCCCTCGGACAGCATCTCGAAGCAATGGTGGGAGGTGATCGAGGCCGAGTACCGTCCGCTCATGGCGGGCAAGACCGACCCCTACGAGACGGGCGACGTCCTGCTCTGCCAGGAATGCGGAGCGGGACGCGTGAACGTGGCCCCGTCCCTCAGCCCCGACGGCCGCTATATCGTCTTCCAGTCGGAAAAGGACCTCTTCTCCATGGACCTTTTCCTGGCGGATGTCGCCACCGGAAGGATCCTGCGCCCGCTCAGGCGCAACGAGACTGCGTACATCGATGGAATCCGCTACATCGACAGCAGCGGTTCCTGGTCGCCCGACAGCCGCAAGCTCGCATTCGTCATCTTCGCCGAAGGCAACAACCAGCTCGCGATCATGGACGTGCAGAGCGGGCGCCTGGAAGAGCGGATCGACATCGCGGGCCTGGGAGCGATTCAGAATCCGGCATGGTCCCCGGACGGCCGGAGAATCGCCTTCACGGGCCTGAAGGGAGGGATCACCGATCTCTACCTTTACGATTTCGACACCGGGGACGTCCAGCAGCTGACCAACGACAAGCACGCCGACCTCCAGGCCGCGTGGTCGCCCGACGGCCGCACGCTGGCATTCGTGTCCGACCGTAGCGAGGAAACGAACTTCCAGACCCTGGCCTTCGGCAACTATGTCCTTTCATTCCTGGATCTGGAGACCCTGGCCGTGGCGCCGCTGTCGGTCTTCGACGGGGCCAAGCACATCAACCCGGTCTACGACAAGACGGGCGAAGGCATCTTCTTCGTTTCGGATGCCGATGGCTTTTCCGACATCTACCATCTGCGGCTCGCGGACGGCGAGATGCGCAGAATCACCCGTGCCGTTACCGGCGTCAGCGGGATCACCGCGAGTTCACCGGCATTTTCGTACTCCCCCCGAACCGACCTCCTCGCCTTCTCCGTCTTCCACGAGCGCGGCTACATCGTCAACACGGCCTATCCGGACGAATTGTCCACGCTCGTGGATGTCGTCGCGGACGCCGGCACCCATCCCGGGCGTCTGCTTCCGCCCGGCAGGCCGGCCTTCAACGGCCGGGTGGCCAGATACCTGGTCGACCCCTACACCGGACTGGTAGCGGACAGCATCTATACGGCCGACCAGGCGGAGCAGTACGATCCCTCGCTGCAACTCGACTACATCGGCCAGCCGACGATCGGGATCGGCACCGACCCCTATGGGACCACCGCGGCCGGAGGGACCACCGCCACCTTCAGCGACATGCTCGGCGACCGTTTCCTGGGCGTTCAGTTGATGGCCAACGGGAGTCTCAGGGACATCGGTGGAATGGTCTACTACCTGAACCAGAAGCGTCGCTGGAACTGGGCGCTGGGTGTCCAGCACGTGCCGTACCTCTATCGATATGTCGATACCCGGGTTCCGGGTGAGCTGGCAATCGTCAGCCGGCGGACCTACGTCGATGTGGCGGCGGGGACGGTCGCTTTCCCCCTTTCGGGGACCCGGCGCCTCGAGGGCGGCCTCGGATTCAGCCGCTATTCGTACCACGAGGAGAGGGAGACGTTCATCCTGAACCAGTTCGGACAGGTCGTCAACTATGAACGGAGGGAAGTCCCCACCCAGGATCCCTTGAATCTGGCAACCGCCTCCCTAGCCTTCGTGGGCGACAACTCCTACGCGGCGTTTACGAGTCCGGTCCGGGGAGAGCGCTTCCGCCTCGAGGCCGAAACGTCGCACGGCACGGTCAGCTTCCGCACCCTCATCGGCGACTACCGGCGGTACTTCAACGGCGGAGGCCCCGTCACCCTGGCCATGCGCGGACTCCATCTGGGGCGTTACGGAGAACTGCGGGAGGTGGAAGACCGGATCTACCCGCTGTTCCTGGGCTGGGAGACCTTCATGCGCGGCTACGCCTCCAATTCGTTCGACTACCAGACGGAGTGCGCCGCGGAATCAATCGGCGACACCGGCTGCTTCGTTACCGACAGGCTGATAGGCCACCGCATCGGCGTATTGAACGCGGAAATCCGGCTGCCCATCACCGGAATCGAGGAATTCGGACTGATCAACTTCCCCTACCTGCCGATCGAACTGACGGCGTTCGCCGACGTGGGCGTGGCCTGGGACCGCGACCGGCCCGCGACCCTGAAGTGGTCAACCACCGACACAGGCAGGATCCCGGTGGCCAGCAGCGGCTTCTCGTTGCGATTCAACATCCTCGGGGCCCTGATCCTCGAATGGTATCACGCCTACCCCTGGCAGAGACCCGGCGCGGGTTGGGTCAGTGGATTCCACTTCGCCCCCGGGTGGTAGCCGCAGCCGAGCAGCCCGTGGACAGAATCCCCCGGGCATTCGAGCGACGATGCATCCGGGCTGGTCGCTTCGCCTCACCTATCCCCGGTGGTGTGGTCAGAAGACCTCGATCTTGAGGTACCGGCCAGGATTGGCCTTCACGTCGGCGAGGAGTTCCCGCAGGTTCTCGGCGGCCGCATGCATGGATTCGTAGAGCGAGTCATCGGTCGACAGGCGGCCAAGGGTGCCTTCGCCCCGTTCCATGCGGCCCAGGATGGTGTTCAGCGATGCGATCGACCTTTCGATTCCGGCGGACGTACGGTCGAGGACCGCGAGGGTCGCTTCGGCGGAGGCGAGGGTCCGGCGCCACTCCGCGGCACCGGTGATCCCTTCGATATTCTCGGCCGAGCGCTGCAGGCTTCCGGTGAGGGCGCGGAGCTCCGCGGCCCGGCCCTCCGTCATCCGTGAGAGGTCTCCCAGCACGTCCCGCAGAGAGGACACGGCCTCGCCCGCCGCGGCCACGGAAGAATCGGCCAGCACGGCCCGGATGCGCGCGAGGACCGTCTCGGCCTCGCCCGCGAGCCCCCCGGCGGAGTCGAGCATCCCCGGGACCGTCTCCCCCGGAATGACCTCCATCGGCTCAAGGAAACGCTCGCTGCGGCCCGGCAGGATCGACACCACCATTCCGCCGAGCACACCTTGCGAGGACAGTTCGGTGCGCGAGCCTGCGGGAATTCTCCATTCGCCGTCGATCTCGAGCGTGATCAGGACGCCCGCGCTGTCAAGCTGCGAACGGTGAACCCTGCCGATGTTGATCCCGCGCAGCCGCACCGGGTCTCCGTTGCGCACACCCTGGGCGTCGTCCACGTGCGTCAGGATCGTGTATCGGCCCCGGAACGTACCGGGGTCGGTCAGCAGGAAGAGGAAGGTGAGGAAGCCCGCGATTCCGAGAATCACGAAGATCCCCACCCGGAACTCCTGCAGTTTCGCGGTGGGCGGCACGGCCCCGAGGATCTCCTGGTCGGAGAGCCCCGAATTGCGGGAACGCTCGGCGTTGTTCATGTCATCTCCACAACATCCAGGGCGGCCTCGGCGGCCGCGCGATCAACGAAGGCTCTGACGACGGGATCGGGACAGGCCCGGAACTCCTCCGGTGTTCCGCAAAAGCGAACGCCTCCCCCTTCCAGCATTGCCACCCGGTCGCACATCCACAGGGCACCCTCCACATCGTGGGTCACCAGTACGGAGGTGACCCGCAGCTCTTCGGAAAGCCGCTTGATGAGTCGTTCGACGGCCGCCGTGTTGACCGGGTCGAGGCCGGTGGTAGGCTCGTCCCAGAGCAGGATCCGGGGCCGCCCGACGATGGCGCGCGCGATGCCGACGCGCTTCTTCATGCCCCCCGACAGTTCCGAGGGGAGGAGCGGCAACACGGCGCCGGGGTCGAGGTTGACCAGTTCGAGCGCCCTCCATACGGCCCTCGCCGCCGGAGCCCGGCCGAGGCGTCGGAGGCGGTCCGCCGGCAACCCCATCTCGACGTTCTGATACACGTTCAGCGAATCGAAGAGGGCCGCGTGCTGGAAGACGTAGCCCACCTGCTTGCGAACGGTCTCCAGCGCCTGCCGGCCGCCGAAATAGACGGATTTCCCCCTCACCTCGACATCTCCGCGGTCCGGCACAACCAGCCCGATCGTGGTCTTGAGCAGAACGCTCTTGCCCGTGCCCGAGGGCCCGAAGAGGGCGAACATCTCTCCCTCGAGGATATCCAGGTCCACACCTGACAGCACCGGCTTGCCGAACGCCTTGTGGGTGTTCCGGTAGCGGATGACGGGGGGAGGGCTCATCGGGTTCATCCACGGACTGCTAGTCGAGGAAGAGAGCCGGGAACATGGCGTCCAGGATGAAGATCGTGAGCGTCTGGAACATGACGGAAGCCGTCGTGGTGCGTCCGACGCCCTCTGCACCGCCACGGGTGCGCAGTCCCATGTGAATCGCGATGATCGGAATCGCGAAGCCGAAGGCTATCGACTTCAGCAGGGAGTAGAGGAGGTCCCACGAGAACCAGAACAGGCGCGCACCGAAGAGGAAGGTCTCGAAGCTGAGTCCCAGCGCGAGCTGGGCCGAGACCATGCCGGAGAACAGCCCCACGATGTTGGCGATGCCCACGAGAAGCGGCATGACCAGCAGTCCCGCCAGGATGCGGGGTGCGCCCAGTACGATCAACGGGTCCCGTCCCAGCGAGCGGTAGGCGTCGATCTGCTCCGAAACGACCATGGTGCCAAGTTCGGCGGTGATCCGGGCCCCGACCCTGCCCACCAGGACGACAGCCGTCAGAACCGGTGCGAGTTCGAGCGCTATGCTCTTGGCCGTTACGCTGCCGAGTACGTACAGGGGAACCGTTGCGGTGATCTGGTAGCCTCCCTGCTGGGAGGTGACGATACCCGACAGGATCGAGGTTACCGCCACGATGGGGATGCTCTGCACCCCCATCACGTACAGCTGGTTCACGAATTCGCGATAGGACACCCGCAAACGCAGAGTCGCCGAAACGGTGGCCCAGACGAGCAGGCCCAGCTGCCCGGCGTGCTCGGCCCATTCTCCCCACCAGCGCCCGACCGCCCGGACCGGACGCTCCAGTAGCGTGTCTCCCGTCATCGGCGCCCGGGAGCACGAGGGGCGGACCGCGCCCGGGCGGGACCGATCATAATGCCGAGAGAGACCGACTGATCGTTCAGGGCGTCCGATCCCAACGACTGCCGAGCTTCCAGAAACGGCACGACCACCGGCAGTCCCAGCAGCCGAAACCCGACGACCACGGAGAACTTCCAGTCGTCGGATCTCGTCGTCCGGTCGCCTGCGACCTCCTCGAAGCGCGACCTGACGACGTTCAAGCCGATGTAGCCGGCGCCCGCACCAAGGGTGGCCTGTCCTCCCGCCTCCCAGGAGCGGCACTCCTCGCAATCCTGGAAGAAATGGTTGTAGACGGCGCCAAGTGCCAGGTGCGGCATGACGAATCCGAGGTCGACCTCGGCTCGGGCCCCGGCCCCGAATTGCGACCTCACGATTTCGTTCCTGTAGAGGCCGTGGCCCCCGATCCGAACCTGGCCCGGCAACGGTGCCGCGACGACGGCCAGGACGAGGACGGCAAACGGGATCGCCCTGGTGCCTGTGGGCGCACGGAGTCCGTCGACCGGTCTCCGCGAGCGACGACAGCGGCTGGCCCCCGGTCCGGCACTGCGCGACGAGAGGGCCTCACGGCGCGCGGGAGACCCGGGGGTCTCCGCCTGAAGGTCCCTCACCGGTTGATTCGTTGACACCGACATCTGCATCTTGTTTCGGTACGCCGCCCCTCAAGGTTCCCTCGGCCGCAGGGTCCGCACCGGACCCTCGAGGGCTTCGGGGAGTAGGAAACGGCAACCATGACCCTGCACGCGAACGTCTGGAATGTACCAGCTTGGAATCGTTCCCGCCCTGCGCCGCCTTCGCAACGCTGCGGCAGCCACCACCTGCCTGCTGGCCGCCGGTGCCGTTCCGACTCCGGAGAAACCCCATCCGTTTCGACTGTCTGTCGCGGACGTGGCCGTGTCCGAGTCCGGTTTGCAGGCACGGATCCGGTTCTTCTGGGACGATCTCCAGTTCGCCGTGATGGAGCACACCTCGGACATGGACTTCGAACTCGCGGAGAACGAGGAGGTGGATACGATCCTCGAAAACTACATCAACGACATGCTGGTGCTCGAGTCCGGGGAGACCGTGGTGCAGGGAGAGGTCACCGCCCGCGGCGTGGAAGATGCGGCCCGGATCGACGAGGTGATGTGGTGGTACCGGCTCGAATACAAGCTGACACCCTCGGCGGAGCGCATTCGGATTCGCAACCGTCTCCTCTTCAACCTGTTCGAAGACCAGCGCAACATCGTCAATATCAAGACGAGGAGCGGCAGGGAGCGGACCTACTATTTTTCCTGGGACGAAGACAACGTCACGATGCCGATCGGCTGACGCCACCCGCGCGGCGGCCGGCCGTGCCCGCGCAAATCCCGGCAGGTTGCCCGCGGCGAGGGCCGCGGACGGCTCGTCGCCGGCAGCACCTCCGGGCTCCGCGGGGCGGCCGCCCGCCCACCGGCACCTAATCACGCACACAACGGTCTTCGCTTCTTGTTGATTCAGCTCGTCGCCGTCGTCGGAGCCAGCCTCGCGATCTCCTTCGTCTGTTCCGTACTCGAGGCGGTCCTGCTCTCGGTCGGTCATTCCTACATCGCCTTGCTCCGGAGCCGAGGTGACCGCGCCGGCGACATCCTGCATGCGATGAAGTCCCGGATCGACGAACCCATAGCGGCCATCCTGACCCTCAACACGATCGCACACACGATCGGCGCCGCCCTCGGCGGGGCGATCGCGGCGCGCGCCTTTGGCGACGTCGTGGTCGGGGCCTTCGCGGCCGGGCTCACCCTGGCCGTGCTCGTGCTGTCGGAGATCATCCCCAAGACGATCGGCGCGACCTTCTGCAACAGGCTCGCAAAGCCCGCCGCCCATCTGCTCCGCGCCATGGTATTGGTGATGAAGCCGCTGCTCGTCCCGCTCGGCTGGCTGAGCAGATGGATCAAACCCGGGGATGCACTGCCCAGGACGATCAGCCGCGCCGAGATCGAGGCGCTGGCGGAGATCGGCCACCGCGAGGGCGCTATCGCCGAGGACGAGTTTCAGGTGATGTCGAATGTCATGCAGCTCGACGAGATCGCCGTCAGCGAGGTAATGACTCCCAGGATCGACATCGTGGCCGTGCCGGTCGAGGCGACGGTCGACGAGGCGATGGACGTGATGCTGGACCGGGGCCGGCTCCGTCTACCGGTCTATCAGGGAAGCCTCGACCGAATCGTCGGCATCCTCCTGGCACGCGACCTGTGGCGTGCGGCCCGGCAGGGGCGTGACGCCGTTCACGAGATCGTGCGTCCCGTCCGGTTCGCACCCGCCTCCAAGCCCGTGGAGGAGCTCATCCGCGAAATGCGGGCCGAGCGAACCAGGATGATCATCGTTCTGGACGAATTCGGCGGCACGGCCGGCCTAGTCACCCTCGAGGATCTCATCGAGGAGATCGTCGGCGAAATCCATGACGAACACGAAGCCGATGAACCGCACGACTTTCAGGAGACCGGGGACGGGCGCATCCTGATCCGGGGTGGCACTCCGGTGAAGGACGTGGAGGACCTGCTGGGCATGGACCTCGGGGAGGAGTTCGACACCATCGGGGGGTACGTGTTCGGAGCGCTGGAGGGCGTCGCAAAGCCGGGCGACTCGGTCGAGACGGCAGCCGGGCGCCTGCGGGTGGTGCGGGTGCGCCGCCGCCGCATCGAGCATGTCCTGTACGAACCGCGCGACTGATCGCCTGCCGTCAGCCTTCCGTGGTGGGCATAGGAGCCCGTGGACAAAACCCCCACGGCATTCGACCGGCGATGCATCCGGGCTGGACGCTGACGCTCTGCGTTGCTTTTCGGGCGAATAGCGCTGCTATTCCCCCTTCAAAGCGCCTTGCCAGCCCGGCGCCTCGCCGCTCTCGGTGCTCGCGGGAGTTCATCCACGGACTCCTAGGGATTCGCGATGACTTCCGCGGGCTTGTCACCCGGTTCCTGGGCTCCCGCCCGCTTCATGGCCCGTTCCTCGAGCCAGAACGACAGGGCAAGCAGGACCGCTCCGCACGAGATCGCCATGTCGGCGATGTTGAAGATGGGCCAATCCATGAATCCGAGGTCGATGGGCCCGATGAAGTCGACCACGCCCCCGTTCCACCGTACTCGGTCGATAAGGTTGCCCAGCGCCCCGGCGATCACCAGCACTAGGGAAACGTGGCGGAGGTGGTCGCGCCGTTGCGCCCGCACGAACAGGACCACCATCAGCCCGAGGGCGAGCAGAGCTACCGAAATGAAGAACCAGCGCGGATCGCCGCCGATCGAGATGCCGAAGGCGGCACCCCGGTTGTGAGCCAGGTTGAGGGGCACGTAACCACCAAGGAAGTCCGGGCGGGACGCGTCCCGCAGAGCCTCCTCGGCCCAGCGCTTGGTGAGGATATCGGCTACGAGAACGATCGGCAGGATGGTGCCGAGGTATGCGAGCTTTCGCTTCACTGTGCCAGGGTCTCCCGGATGGTTCCGGCAGTCGCCGGGACCGGTCGTGGGTCGCAGACGGGCCGTCAGGTCGCTCGAGCGACCTGAAAATGGAGGCGGCGGGAGTCGAACCCGCGTCCGTGAATGGGTCCTTCCAAGCGTCTACGTGCGTAGGTCGCCGTTCAGCTTCGCGGCCGGTGGAGGTCGGCGAACCACCCCCGTCGGGCTAGCCACCAGGTATCTCGTTCTCCGGTCCGGTGGCGCGAACCGGGAAACCAGCCCGAATCATCGACGCTTCCTCGGCCTGCCTCGGGCGGGCGGACCGGGAAACGGGCCGCCTGTGTCTAGGCGGCCAGAGCCAAGTCAGAGTTGGCAGTTGTGTGTTTTCCGGGAGGATTAGCGAGGTCCCCGGACCTCGGCACGCAGCTTCGAGATTCCCAAACCCGTCGAAGCCGTGTCGCCCCCAGTTTCTGTCAATCAGCGGCCCGCCGGCGCGGACCGGACCGGATCCGGGCGGCCCGCGCAGGAACCAGTAACGATAAACCCGCCCGCGGGCTCCGCACACCCCCCCTCCACGCTCTCGTCCAGGTAACGCTCAAGGACGTAGCGCACCTCGCGCAGATCCCGGACCTGGAAGAGGCGCTGGCGGAGCCGCCGTCCCCCGGCAAGACCCTTCGTGTACCACCCCAGGTGTTTGCGGAATTCCCGCACGGCCTTGTCCGCGTCGCCCTCGAAGGAGACGGCGTTCTCGGCGTGCCGCACGCAGATCTCGAAGCGGGTGCGGACATCGGGCTCCGCCGATACCGGCACTCCATCCAGGGCCGCCCGGGCCTGGTGGAACAGCCAGGGCGCACCGTGGCATCCCCTCGCGATCATGACCCCGTCGCACCCGGTCCGATCCCGCATGCGCCGTGCGTCCGCACCGGACCGCACATCGCCGTTCCCGATCACCGGTATGTCCAGCACCCCCACCAGGGCCGCGATCTCCTCCCAGCGGGCATGTCCCGAATACATGTCCGCCCGCGTCCGGGGGTGCAGCGTCACCGTGCGGGCACCGGCGTCCCGGCAGACCCGGCCGATAGCCACCGCGTCACGCGTCTCTTCGTCGAAGCCCGAGCGGATCTTGGCGGTGACCGGCAGAGTGGAGGCGTCAACCACGGCTCGAACGATTCGGCCCACCAGACCCAGGTCGCGCAAACAGCCGGATCCCCCGTTGCGCTTGACGACCTTCTTCACCGGACACCCGAAGTTGATGTCCACGAAGTCCGGAGCGTACACCTCGGTCACAAGGGCGGCCGCCTCGGCCATGGTGCCGGGGTCGGCTCCGAAGATCTGGATCCCGATCGGCCTCTCCGCGTCGTCGAAACGGAGGTAGTCCGCCGTGCGGCCGCTGCCACGCACGATCCCCTCGGCGCTCACGAATTCGGTGAGCACCACGTCCGCGCCGAAGCTCCGGCAGAGCCTGCGAAACGGTGATTCGGAGACCCCGGCCTGAGGAGCCAGGAAAAGCGGCGTGGAGGAGTTTCCCGGCACGTCGTAGGGCAGTGTCTTCATGTCTTCAAGGTAACCCCCAGGATCGGGAACGCTACGGCGGCCGGTGGCGGTCCACGCCGTAGCGCGAGGAGGTGGCGCCGGCCAGTGAGATTGCGGAACAGGCGGCTGGCCTTTCGAGCGCGCGCCGAATATCTTGCGGCGCCCCACTCACGGTTTCCGCCCTGCCAAGCCCCTGTGCCCGTCCGCCCGATGCAACTTCGAGACTTCTTCGACCCGAGCAGGGTCGAGTTGCACCTGCGGGGAGATTCCAGGGATGAAGTCCTTGCCGCGCTCCTCGCCCGGCTCGAACTGGACGGGCGTTCCCGTACGGTCCTCTTCCGCACGCTGCGCCGACGCGAGAATCTCGGCTCGACGGGGATCGGCAGGGGGATCGCGATACCCCACTGCCGTTCCCTCATGGTAAGCCGGCTGCATCTGACCTACGGGCGGCATTCGCAGGGAGTGGACTTCCGAGCCATCGACGACCGTCCCACCCATCATTTCTTTCTGATCATCGCCCCGCCGCTGGAAGTCTCGGGACAGTACCTGCCGGTCCTCGGAAAGGTGGCCCAATTCGCAAAGGAGGCCGATGTGCCGGACAGGCTTGCCGCGCTGGAATCCGTGGCCGAGTTCTTCGAACTGCTTGACGCGAAGGGCATCTAGTGTCGTGTCACACATCACACATCGGATAGAGGCGCTTGAGCTTGACGCGTGCGTCGTCCTTGGCCTGTCCCATTCCGACATGCTCGCGTCCCGGGTTTTGCCGCGGCGACGGGCGGGCGCCTGATCACAGCGAAAGCGGGACCGCCGAGTCGACGAAGCGGGGGGCGCCGCTGGACAGGCGGTTGGGGGGGCGGGGGTGGTGCCGGGTGACCTCCGGCGTGAAGAACGCGGCTTTGCCGTCGCGGTCCAGCTCCAAGCGCGTCCCGCCCTCGTGGACCAGCAGTCCGTGGAAAAGCCCCGCGAACACCGAGAGCGGCGAGGCGCCGGGCTGGCAAGGCGCGACGAGAGGGGGAATAGCAGGGCTATTAGCCCGAGGAGCAACGCAGAGCGAAGCCTTGGACCGGCAATATGGAAAGTGGACATGACATAATGTAATGTGTACCTTACAGCGTGGACAGGTGAGGTGAAGCGGCCAGCCCGGGTGCATCGTCGCTCGAATCCCCCATGGCCGCGAGCGGCCACCCCGCAGGGCTGAAACGCGGCGCGTCGAGCGGTGTTGTCTCATAGGAATGCCGGGGGGATTTTGTCCACGGGCTGCCAGGCGGTGGTGCCGCCGGCAGAGCAGGACCGTGTTGGCCAGGCTGGTCTCGCCGCCATCGGACGCGCCCCTGGGCCTTCCAGCGGCCCCCGGGGGGCATCGTGGAAGCGGTCCCCGGCGTCGCGAGAGCGCGAATCCGAAACCGTACATGGTCAAATCGGCCTGTGATCAGACGATTTGGGTCGCCCATGCTCGGACGGGACCGCGAACCGGTGATTCGGGACGGTCCTGTCGGAAGGGCCCCGTGAAAATCCGGGAACCGGCGGTTGGGGAATCGCGATGCCGGGACTGCCCGGACCCGCGGTCAAACCGCCCGCCCGCCGCCGCGGCAAATCAAGGGGCAGCCGCATGCCTGATTGGGACGCCACGGCTCGATCGACTCCGCTCCCTGCCTGGCGTCATGTCAGTCGAGCACCCGCTCCATCCCGGCCGCGAAGTCGGCATTGCGCCACGGCGGGATCACCCAGCCGACGCGCCGCCACGGTTTGATGGCGCTTTCTCAGCACCCGCCGCACCGTCTTACGCCATACCACGGTAGAGTCGGGGGGTGGCGCGGTGCCGGGTAGGGTCCGGTGCTTCATTTGTCCTC
>JAPPGI010000097.1 GCA_028874985.1 Gemmatimonadota bacterium
CCACGCGGGGTTACAGCCCCGCCTCAGGAAGTGTTGACAAATGGTGGGGAGTCCCCCGTGGCCACACTCCGTGTGTCTCCCGGCGGGGCTGGCGAGGGGCGCTTCGCCCCCTTCGAACCCCTGCTTCGCAGTCCGCCGGACGCGGCTGTGATGCCCGCTGCTCACCGCGCGGTCCTCCGGTGGGCTGGCATCGAGGCGACCACCACGCTGCGGGTGTCGTCGTCCCAGAAGTAGTAGATGCGAAGGCACCGCCTTGGGTCCCGCGTGCCCGTGCCGTTCTTGATGTGCCAGTCCACCGTGCGGCGGCTGCCGTTCCAAACGCACTCGAAGGAGTCGCCTCCACAGGGGAGGTTGAAGACGCCCTCGTCGATGTCGCCGATCCGCCCGTGGAGATCGGGCGCGCCACCAAGCAAGCGCCCGTCCCGGTACTCGCGGGCAAGCCAACTCAGGCACCGCGCCGCCAAGCCCACGTTTCGGAACTCGGCCCCGTTCAACCCTCGCCTCGCCGATCCCGTCAGCGAGACCCGGCCCGCGAGACTCTGGTCGCACCAATCGGCCACTTGGTCCCATGTGGCCGGGAAGGGGATCGCGGCGTCCGGATCGCCCCCCAGCGAACGCACCAGCCCGGTCAGCTGCTCGATCCGCGTTTGCAGTTCCTCGTTCTTGCGTTCGGCGGCCTCGGCCCTCTGTTGGACCTGCTCGTGGCGGTCGCCCCGCTTGCGCGCCTTGTCCAGCGCCTCCGTGAGCTTGCGGCGCAGGACACGCACTCCCTCCCCGGCCCCGTCGCGGCGGGACCCGCTCCCCGGCACGGGGTCGGGCCGCGCGGACCCGTTGGTGCCTTCAGCCGGTGACCGTTCCTCGCCGGTCGCCGCAGCATCGCGCCGGATGACGTTTCTGAGGAGCGCAACCAATCTCCGCGTCCCTCGTGGGGCCGCGTCCGCTTCGCCCGCGATCGCGTCGAAGCCGAGCGTGTCGCGGTCGCCGCTGCCGAGCCGCAGCCGCTCCTCGGCGGCGAGCCTCTGAAACTGCGTCGTCGCCATGTCCGCCCCCCCTTCCTCGGACAGGCGGTTCACCACCACGAGCGGATGCTGCCACTGATCCGCCCGATCGTTGAATCCGGGGCGGTAGAACCGCCACGAACCCATGTATACCGACAGCGGCTTGCCGACCGTGTCGCTCAGCCGGAAGGTCATCTGCACCGGCAGCACCCACACCACGGCCAACCCGGCCAAGGCCCGCGCCAGCGAGGTCCACTGGTCGGCGAGCAAATCCATGTCCGGCGCGTCCGGCGGTATCGAGGCCACCGCGAAAGGCATGTCGCGCGCCGGATCCTCCAGCCTGTTCAGGAAGCCGCGCATGGCCTCCTCGGTATCGATCAAGATCGGGTCGCGGACGAACCGCCTTCCGTTCTGAAGGAGCGGAATCATCCCCGCGATCTCGGCGACCAACCCGGACGGGTACTCCTCGACGGCCGCGCCGGGAACCACGGATCGGTCATGCACCTCGACTCCGATCCTGGCCGGGTGCCCACGAAGGCTCGCGACCGTGATCGAGGTGGCCACGTGCCCGCCCGGATCGGACATCCGTTCGACCTGCAACGCCCACACGTCCTTCTCCGGGCTCCGAATCCTCACCGCCCGGCAGGAAGCATCCCCTTCCCGGTGCGAGAACGGCCAGCCGAGGCGTGCCCGGCGCGGCAAGCGGTCCTCGAAGCCCTTCCCCAACCACTCCAACGCAATCGAACGGCATTCGCGGGCGGCGGACGGCTCGGCCTGCGCCGCCACATCGAACTGGACCCAAACCCGGTCGGTCTCCGCGACCTGCGGAGACGCGCGCAACGCGGCCGCCGAGCGCTGCTTCCGCTGCACTCGCGCGAGTTCTTCGAACGACTTGTACCGTTGTGGCGGCATCATCCCATCCCCGAGTCGCATGACTGTCACGGGCCGTCATTAAGGTAATCCAGAAGCGGTCGGATTCCGTTGCCGCGGGGCGAAGTGCCGACGACGAGTGAACCCGCTTCGCAGTGATCCGCTTGCGGCCGCACAGTTCGCGACACCGGGGCGATTCCAGCTTCCCGGCTGGTTTGTTCGGTCGATCCAGCCCACGGCAGTAAAGCACCGCTGACGCGCGCCTTGGCCGGTGCCTTCCCGCACGGGATTGCTGGCCCGGTAGCGACCCATGGCGGAGTTGGGGTGGAGTGCACATCCCAACCTCCGCCGATGCCACGACAGGCATCGAAACACATGGGTCGCTACCG
>JAPPGI010000204.1 GCA_028874985.1 Gemmatimonadota bacterium
CCCCGATGGCCTACGCGCATGACCTGCTACCCACCAGAAAAGGGGAAGAACCAAGTTTCTCGTGATCGGCAGCATGAACGCGATCACCTACAAGGAGATCTTCCCGCTCATCAGGGATGGCAATCTCTGGCTGGGCGTCGGTCCGGCCGGACGGGACATGCTGTTCGACGTGCCGGAGGCGTACAGGCGGGAACTGGTTGCCACGAAAAAGGAGGGGAGCGCCTACCGGGTGGTGGATGGTGTCGTGAAGGGCAGGTTGGGGAACGCTGCCTGGTTCACGAACCTCGACCACGCCAGGCGCCGGGAGAAGCTGGTGCTGTGGAGGGAGTACAGGCCGGAGGACTACCCGAAGTACGACAACTACGACGCG
This sequence comes from Gemmatimonadota bacterium, assembly GCA_028874985.1. Taxonomy (GTDB): domain Bacteria; phylum Gemmatimonadota; class Gemmatimonadetes; order Longimicrobiales; family Gaopeijiaceae; genus Bin94. The sequence goes on from JAPPGI010000204.1 coordinate 371, forward strand.
ATCAACGTGAACCGCACGACGCACATCCCCTGCGACTATCCCGGCGCGATGGGCGTCCCGATCTCGTTCCTCGACAAGCATAATCCCGAGCAGTTTGAGATCATCGGAATAGACAGACCTCTGATTGCAGCGGAAACCGGCAGGCAAAGCAGGTTCAGAATCAATGGGCGGGAAATCTACGCTCGCATCGTGATCCGCCATCGAGGACTACGGCCATGAAGGTCGTTCCCCGGACGGTCACGGTCCGCGAGCTCGTCAAGGGCTACCGGGACGACGGCGAGGGCGGTGTGTTCGGCTACGGCGGCAAACTGGACATCCGGCCACCGTTCCAGCGCGAGTTCGTCTACAAGGACAAGGATCGGAACGCCGTGATCGACACGGTGCTGAAGGGGTTTCCGCTCAACGTGATGTACTGGGCAGACCGGGAGGACGGGACGTTTGAGATCATCGACGGCCAGCAGCGCACCATCTCGATCGCGCAGTACGTCGAGGGCGACTTCACGTTCGAGGACCTGTTCTTCCACAACTTCCCGGCCGACAAGAAGGATCTGATCCAGGACTACGCGTTGACGGTGTACGTTTGCACCGGGACGGACAGCGAGAAGCTGGAGTGGTTCAAGACGATCAACATTGCGGGGAAAGAACTGACGGCACAGGAACTGCGCAACGCCGTCTATGCGGGGCAGTGGGTGACCGACGCCAAGCGATACTTCAGTAGAACGGGTGGGGCAGCCTACCAGATCGGTGGCGACCACATGAAGGGCCGTCCGATCCGGCAGGAATACTTGGAGACCGCCATCCGGTGGGCCGCCGAGGGCAGCATTGAGGAGTACATGGCCCGCCATCAGCACGACGCCAGCGCGGAGCCCCTGTGGGATCATTTCCGGCGCGTGATTGACTGGGCGAAGTCCTGCTTCAAGACCCGCCCGAGGCTGATGCGGGGCGTCGATTGGGGGCCTCTGCACGGGGAGCACCACGACCGGCTGCTCGACTTCGACGCGACCGAGGCAGAAACGAAGGAGCTACTCGAAGACGAGGAGGTTCAACGGAAGAAGGGCATCTACGCCTACATCCTGACGGGTGAGGAACGCCACCTGAACATCCGGAAGTTCCCCGAGAAGACGAAACGCGAAGCGTACGAGCGGCAGAGCGGCATCTGCGCCCGCTGCGGAGAGCACTTCGCGCTCGGCGCGATGGAGGCCGACCACATCAAGCCGTGGACGCGTGGCGGCAAGACGGTCCTTAAGAACTGCCAGATGCTGTGCAAGCCCTGTAACCTTGAGAAGGGGACCAAATGAAGAAGAAGTCCCGCAAGAAGGCACTGCCCGCCGACTACGGCGATGCGACCCCGGAGGACGTGGCCAAGGCGTTCCTGCGGCACCGCCGTTCGGGGGTCCGCGAGGGCGTGACGCCCCGGCGCTCCCCGGCCAAGTCGAAAGACACCTGACGCAAAGCGCGGGCGCTCCGGCCGACATCCGGGACGCCCGCGAACCCGACAACAAGGAGAAGAAGATGTCGAGTTCTAAGTCGCCGAATCCTGAAGAGGTGGAGCGCCTCGGTCGCGAGATTGCTGAGAACGTGACGATTGAATGCGTTCTAGAAGAGAACCGGAAGCTTCAAGCCGAGAACCATGTGCTTCTAGGTCGCGTTTCAAATCTTGAAGCTCGTCACCGAAGTCTTCGACTTGCCGTAGGATCTGTCTTAGCTGATCATCCCGAGCTAATAGAGCGGATTCGAGCTCGTCGCGCTCGGTACGGCGGCTAGCCTTCGGCGTTGCGGTGGTGGCGGTAGTCATGGCATCAAGATACCCTATCGGGGCCGGTCTGTCACGCAGTGAAGGTGTCGGCAGGGCCGTCCCGTGTCAACCCAACGCTATAATCCCC
>JAPPGI010000152.1 GCA_028874985.1 Gemmatimonadota bacterium
ACGTCCTGCGGCACGGTTGTCGAACGCCCGCCGAGCGCGTGGTTGACGCCTTGCGTGATCTCATCTTCCTCCGCGATGGTAGGTGGATTCGGTCGAGTCGGGACCTGAAGCCAACCGGAGGGGTGACAGCGATGCATCGGAAGGCGCGAGCGATTTTGGCCGTCTGTGGAATCTCTGTCGCCATCGCGTCTGTTGGATCCCGGGGAGCGAGCGGCGCAGGTGCCCAGGAGGTTGTCGATCTGCCTGCCGAGGACATTCCACTCCCAGCGGACTTCGAGTTGGTGTACCGACTTGGGTCGGCAGACGCGGCGGCCCGATGGGAGGAGTTCTCCTCGATCCGGAGCATGGGCTTCGACGGTGCGGGGAACCTCCATCTGTTGGACGGCCCGGGGACTGGTGGCGGTGGGCGAGTCGTGGTCGTTGACGCCGCCGGGACGCACGTACGCGACTTTGGCCGTGTCGGTCAGGGTCCGGGGGAGTTCCGGGCGGCCGTGCAGCTCATCGTGTGGGCAGACGGCCGCAGCGCGGTCGAAGACGTGATGCATCAGGCATACCACGTGTTCGATCCACGTGGCGATTTCGACCGCATGGTGCGCGAGGTGAGCGCGGGCTTCGGAATCACGACCCGCCCGGGCCTCCGCCCGCAACGGACGGACGCTTGGACGCTCATTGGGCGGACCGGGCGCTCCATCGTACATGTCAACCTGTCTTCGGACGACGTGGCGGAGCGGACTCTGCTGGAGGCTTGGACGCCCCCAGGCTTGGAGGACCAAGGCCCCCGATTCGGAGATGTCGAAGATGTGGTTGGCGAGGTGTGGGGATTCGAACCCGAAGTGCTGTACGATGCGCTGCCGGCGGGCGGAGTCGTCTTTGCGGACTCCTCCGCTTGGGCCATCAAGCTCGCCGACACCCTTGGCGCGGTCTCACACCTCCTTCGGCGACCTCTGCGGCCCCGGCCGGCGACTGAGCAGATCAGACGCACGGAGCGCGAGATCCGCCTCGAGGCGCGCCGCAATCAGGAGGATGCGGTCCCCGCAGGACAACAGGTGCCACCAACGGTCCAAGCGTTGCTTGATCGCTTTCGATCCGTTCACCTGGAAGCGATCGAGAGCATGCAGTTCTTCCCCGAGGTGCCCGTCATTGCGGCTCTCCGCGTAACTTGGGATGGTAACCTGTGGGTCGAGCGGAGCACGGAGCCGGGCGCAAGCGAGCCGGGTCCGATCGACGTGCTCACACCGGACGGGCGCTACATCGGCACTTTCCCTGACGGACACCTCGAAATGCCGGACGCCTTTGGTCCGGACGGTCTGGCAGCCTTCCTCGAAACAGACGAGTTCGATGTCCCGGTCGTCACCGTGAGACGGTTGCCGCAGAATGTCCGGTAGAGGCCCGGCCCCTGAGGCGAGCGGCGCGTCCTCCTCAGCGCAGTCAGCCCCCGGCGGACGCCCTCGATGCGGTCTGCGAGCGGCTCGCTCCACCCGTTGAAACTCGAACACCACCGAAGCCGTAATGTCTGGAAGCAGGTCTGGTACCCCGCGGAGGTCCGGTCGGTACTGGGCGGCAGCGCCGGAAGGGGTGCGACTCGCCGGAGTCGCGTTCGACGGTAGGCGACGCTCCCACTTAGAGCCGTACCTGAGCGCGCAAACGACACGGGGGTCCGATGCGCACTTCGGTCGTCCGGCAATGCGCACCGGCGTTCCCGTCCATCCGCTGGCGCGGGAACGTCTTTCGGCCTCACCGCCCCGTTCTCCCGTGGCGCACTGGCCGGTCAGGCCGTGACGCTAGCGACCCACCAGTCCGAGGGCCTGGTACGGGTTCGAGGCCGGGTGTGCCTGCGCACCCTCCGCCTCCGACCCCTGCGGGTCGCTAGCGGCCAGCAATCCTTCCCGGAAGGTGTCGAGGACCGCTTCGCAGAGGCGGAGGAAGACCTGTTGGCCGACCGCTTGGCCGTCGGGCTGTTCGACCTCGCCACACGAGGACGGGACGCGGGCGTCCCGGGCGTTCCCATTGGCCTTACTGCCGAGGATCTGAGAGCGGATGCGCGCCGTCCGGGAGGCAATCCCGTGCATCCCCGCCCCCGTTTGTCCCAAACGGTGCATCGCCGCGCAGCCCCGGCGACCCAAGGCCGCGATCATGGGGGAGGAGTGTATCGAAACTGGAGGCTGGGAAGCTCATCGGGGGAAGTAATCCAGCCCTTTAGCGGTCCGATGTCGAAGAATGGACCGTCTTTCA
>JAPPGI010000028.1 GCA_028874985.1 Gemmatimonadota bacterium
CGGATCACTAAACTGATTCCGCAATGTGTCTCTCAACCGTTGACAGGTTCCGGTTCCCTCCCCGGCCAGGACTCCCATGTGGTCCGGGAGGTTCAAGAGGCTCTGTCCAGATAGTCTTGGCTGTAAAATAGCCGAATGAAGGGGAAGCCCCTCCCTCCCCCTTCCGGTGGAGTCGCCGAATCTCCTGCTGAATGATCTCTAGAGAACCCCTCACCCAAGGAGACCTGGTTCACATGACTACCCCCTGCCGTTACACCCTGTTCGGCCTTCCCTTCGAGGCCCCCACGCTAAAGGCGGCGTGGAGCCATTTCATCGATGTCATGGAGGTACTGGGCCTTGAGTCCAAGCTCGGCAAGTACGCTACCGACCCGCCCGGCCAGTGGCCCGTTGGCAAGGACAGGCTACAAGGCTATGCGGGAGAGGTGGCGGGTATATTGGGGCTTCCCACCCACACCTTCACGGTCGTCAGCTTCGGAGACCAGACATGAGAGCCGCCGCCCTGGAGACCAGGATGGAAGGGAGACTCAGCGCGGTGGAGGCCAAGCTGGACCTCCTCATAGAGGGACTGAACCTGGAAGTCGGGAGCGGGGAGTAGTTGGCCTCCCCCAACTGGAAGAACCGTACTGTCTGGACGGGGGACAACCTCGACATCCTCCGGGGCATGAACTCCGGGTGCGTGGACCTGATCTACCTGGACCCGCCGTTCAACTCGAACAAGTCCTACTCCGCCCCGATAGGGAGTGATGCCGCGGGGGCGGCCTTCAAGGATACCTGGACCCTGGACGACCTGGACGTTGGCATGGCTCGGGGAGATAGCGGACAGGGAGCCGGGGCTGTGGAAGGTGGTCGAGGCCGCCGGGGTTCACTCGGACGGCATGAAGTCCTACTTGGTGATGATGGCCGTCCGGCTCCTGGAACTGCGCCGGGTCCTCAAGCCCACCGGGAGCCTCTACCTCCACTGCGACCCGACCGCGAACGCCTACCTACGGATGCTCCTGGACTCGATCTTCGGCAGGAAGGCATTCCGTAATGAGATCGTTTGGGGCTACACGGGGCCCGGAAACTTTCGGAGGGACTTCCCAAGAAAGCATGATACAATTCTCCGGTACGTGAAGGGTAGTGACTGGACCTTCAACTGTGACGCGATACGGGTCCCCCACGCGACTTCAAGCATCGCTATGGTGGAAGCCGGGCGCAGCTCCAAGATTTTCGGTAAGGCCCGTTTAGCTAAAGGCGGAAAGATCCCGGAATCCCACTGGACAGATATACAACCCGCCTATCGCTACCGGGGTGAACGTACAGGCTACCCGACACAGAAGCCCCTCAAGCTTCTGGAGCGGATCATCCGGGCCTCCTCGAACGAGGGAGACATGGTGCTGGATCCCTTCTGCGGATGCGCCACCACCCTGGTGGCAGCCGAGACCTTGGGGAGGGAATGGGCGGGCATTGACCTTTCCCCGCTCGCCGTGAAGCTGGTGGACCAGAGGCTCCGGGAGAAGCACGGTGTATTCGGCCAGATAATCGCCCGTACGGACGTTCCCTCCAGGACCGACCTTGGGACCCTTCCCAACTACCGGACGCACAGACACACGCTCTACGGACGCCAGGAGGGGGTCTGTAGGGGGTGTCTGGTCCTGTTCCCGTTCAGGAATATGACCGTGGACCACATCGTACCGCGGAGCCGGGGAGGATCGGACCACATCGACAACCTCCAGCTCCTCTGTGGAGCCTGCAACTCGAAGAAGGGGGACCGGCCCATGGAGGCCCTGGTCGCCGACCTCACGAGGGAGGGGATTCGGGCCGGGTAGGTTCTTGTGTCCAGCCTGGAAAACACCTACATTCCCGGTAAGAAAGGGGAAAGCCCCGAAAGTCGCCGACCTCATGCGGAGCGAGGCGACCCCGGGGCCCCTGACACGCCCTTCGAGGAGGAGGGGAGTGTACCTACAAGGTAGCCGGGTTACGGTACCCTGTAAAGAGAATGGCCTGCTCCCTACCTCCCCGCAAGGGAGGAGAGCTGCCGAATGGACTGGTTCACAGGAGTCGTAAGGGTACTGCTGGAGACCGTGGATGACGACGTGAGAGATATGCTCAAGCCGATGGCCTTTGTAGCCCTGAACGCGGTCCTCCTGGCCGTATTCATGGCCGCGATAGTAGCGATGGCCCACCGGAACCTGTCAACGGTTGAGAGACACATTGCGGAATCAGTTTAGTGATCCGT
>JAPPGI010000019.1 GCA_028874985.1 Gemmatimonadota bacterium
TCACCTACGAGCCCGGCCACGAGTACGAGTACTATGCGGTGCGCAGCGGCGCGGCTCTGTTCGATGTCTCGCCGCTGCGCAAGTACGAGGTCACCGGTCCCGATGCGGCGGCGCTGGTGGACCGGGTGGTGACCCGCGACGCACTCGGCTGCCCGGTGGGGAAGGTGCTCTACACACCCTGGTGCGACGAGGCCGGGAAGATGATCGACGACGGGACGGTCCAGCGCCTGGGCGCGGACACCTTTCGCGTCACTTCGGCCGACCCCTGCCTGCGCTGGTTCCAGGACTGCGCATGGGGGATGGACGCCGCAGTGCGCGACATCACCCTCGATCTCGCGGCGCTCGCGTTGCAGGGTCCGACGTCGCGCGAGATTCTGGCGCGGACGGTGACGGGGGCCGACATCGCCGGGCTTCCCTTTTTCGCGCTTGCGGAGGGGAGCGTCGGCGCGGCCGCGGTCACCATCACCCGGACCGGGTACACGGGCGACCTGGGATACGAGATCTGGGTGAGCCCCGACGATGCGCTGGCGGTGTGGGATGCGCTCACCGAGGCGGGACGCGGCCATGGTCTCGCCCCCGCCGGCCTCGACGCGCTCGACATGGCGCGCATCGAGGCGGGGCTGCTGCTGAAGGACGTGGACTACGTGTCCGCGTGGACGGCGTTGATCGAATCGCGGAAATCTTCGCCGTACGAGGCGGGGCTGGGGTGGGCGGTCCAGCCGCGACAGGGACGCGACTTCGTGGGCGGCCGGGCGCTGGCACGGGAAGCGGCCGCGCCGTCGGAGTGGGGGTTCGCCGGTCTCGAGGTCGACTGGCCGCACATCGAGAAACGCTTCGCGGCTGTCGGGCTGCCCCCTCTGGTGGCCGGACGGGCTTCCCGCGAGGCGGTCCCGATCCATGCCGGCGGCAAGCAGGTCGGGTATGTGACGAGTTCCACCTTCTCGCCAATCCTCAAGAAGTACATCGCGCTCGCGACGATCCGGCGTGACTTCGCGCGGGCCGGCCGCCGGGTGGAGTTCGAGCTCACCGTGGAGTTCGTGCGCCACACGGTGCCGGCGCGGGTGGTCAGGACGCCGTTCTTCGATCCGGCCAGGAAGCGGGGCTGAAGGCGGTGAACGTCGTCGCCATGCGCCGCGTCACGCCCGGGCGGCGCACGATGGCCCGGCTTGTGAAAGCTTTCACAAGGGACAGCCGATTCCGAAATCCGGGCGGCGCCCCCCTGCCTCCCGCGCCTTTCCGGCACCGACCACCATGGCGAAGCAATACGACGTCATCGTAGTCGGCGGCGGCCACAACGGCCTCGTCCACGCGGCCTACCTGGCGCGCGCCGGTCTGGATGTCTGCGTGCTGGAGGCACGGCCAATCATCGGCGGCGCCACGGTCACCGAGGAGATCTTCCCGGGCTTCAGGTACAGCGTGTTCTCCTACGTGGTGAGCCTGATGCGCCCGGAGATCATCCGCGAACTGGACCTGCCCCGCCACGGTCTCGCCATCCTGCCGCTGGAGAGCACTCTCACCCCGCTGCCCGACGGGGACCGCCTCTACCGCGACGCCGACCATCACCGCACCTGGCGCGACATCGCCCGCTTCTCGATCCGCGACGCCGAAGCCTACGACGACTACGGCCGCTCGCTCTTCTTCATGGCGCGGGCGGTGAAAGACCTGCTGGACATCGTCCCACCCGACCCGTCTCGACTGGCTCCCGGCGACATCGCCGGCATGCTGCGCCTGGCACGGCACTTCCTCGGGCTCGAGCCGGACCAGCTCCACCTGCTCGTCAAGCTCATGACCATGAGCGCGGCCGACTTCCTGGAAGAGTGGTTCGAGACCGACGTGCTCAAGGCGACGCTGTCGGCGAGCGGGATCATCGGGACCTTTCTGGGGCCGAGGTCGCCGGGAACGGCATATGTGCTGCTGCACCACTATATGGGCGAGATCGACGGGCACTTCCGGGCGTGGGGGTTCGCGAAGGGGGGGACGGGGGCGGTCGCGCAGGCGATCGCATCGGCGGCGCGCGAGGCGGGGGCGGAGATCCGCACGGACGCCCCGGTCGCGCGGGTGGTGGTCAAGAACGGGCGTGTCCGTGGCGTCGCGCTCGCCAACGGCGACGAAGTGCGCGCGAAGGCGGTGTCGTCCAGCCTCGATCCCCGCCGCACCTTCCTCGACCTGGTCGACGAAAACGAGCTCCCGGACGAGGTGGTTCAGGGCGTGCGCGGCTACCGCTTCCGCGGCTCTTCCGGCAAGGTGAACCTGGCGCTCGACGCGGCCCCGGACTTCAGCTGCATGCCCGGCCACGGTCCCCACCTGCGCGGCGCCGTCTCGATCAGTCCCTCGCTCGACTACCTGGAGCGCGCCTACGACGACGCGAAGTACGGGGACTTCTCGCGGGAACCGTACATCGACATCGTCATCCCCTCGGCCATCGATCCGGGGATGGCGCCGCCGGGCAAGCACGTCATGTCGTGCTTCGTGCAGTACGCACCCTACGAGCTGCGCGAGGGGACATGGGACGAGAAGCGCGACGCCTTCGGCGACACGGTGATCGACACGCTGGCGCGGTACGTCCCCAACCTGAAGGACATCATCCTGCACCGTCAGGTGGTCACGCCGCTGGACATCGAGCGCACGACCGGGCTGTCGCAGGGGAACATCTTCCAGGGAGAACTGACACCGTCGCAGCTGTTCTTCCTGCGGCCGGTCGCGGGGTACGCGAAGTACAGGACGCCGGTGCGGGGGTACTACCAGTGCGGGTCGGGGACTCACCCGGGCGGGGGGATCATGGGGGCGCCGGGGAAGCTGGCGGCGGGGGTGGTGCTGGGGGACTTCGGGCGGGGGCGGGGGGGAAGGAGGAAGATGGCGACGGGGAAGGGACGCGTGGAGCGGAGGAGGAGTAGGCCGGAGAGAGCGAGCGGCAGGTGAAGGCGCAGTGCAGAGGGACTTTCCGGGTAGCGGACCGTGTCTCGGCGCGATTGCACGGGCCAGCGGGCACCCGGGGACCGGGCCTGCACGGAGGATCGGCGCAGTGAAGACTTACGATGCGGTCGTCGTGGGGGCGGGCCACAACGGGCTGGTCGCGGCCGCACTGCTTGCGCGAAAGGGGTGGAATGTGCTCGTGCTGGAGCGCCGTGGTGTGATCGGGGGAGCGGCCGCGACCGAAGAGGTCTTCCCGGGATGCCGGGTAAGCCCGGCCGCGCAGGACGCGGGGTTGTTCCGGCGCAGCATCCTCGCGGAGCTGGGCATCGGCACGAACGACCTGGAATGGGTGCATCCCCCCGCCGTCGCGACTTCGCTGCTGGGTGGAGGCGAGGCCGTGACTCTGTGGCGCGATCCCGCGACCACCCGAGACGAGATCGCCCGCCACAGCCGAACCGACGCATCCAGGTTCCCGGACTGGGTCGACTACCTGGACTCGATGGCGCGCGTCCTGCGAGTCACCCTGGACCACCCCGCCCCACCCCTTCACGACCTTACAGGAAGGGAACGCATCCGCCTGCTACGCCCCCTCGTCCAGGCGGCCCGGCTCGGGAGGCGCAACGTCGTGGAACTGCTGCGCGTTCTCCCCCTCCCCGCCCGCGACCTCCTCGGCGACTGGTTCGAGAGCGACGTACTCAAGGGAATGCTCGGCACCACCGCCCTGCTCGGAGCCAGTCAGGGACCGAGCGCGATGGGGGGTGCCTTCCGCATGCTCTACCACGCCGCCGGGCGCCCCGCCCACGGCTTCCGCTCCTCGGCGTTTCTGCGGGGGGGAATCGGCGCGCTTTCCGAGGCTTTGGCCACGGCGGCGCGGGCACACGGAGCCGAAATCCGCACCGGGGCCGAAGTGGAGCGCATTCTGGTCCACGAGGGAACCGCAACCGGGATCCGGCTGTCCGGCGGCGACGAGATCCCGGCCCGCTCCGTGGTCTCCGGCCTCGACCCTCACCGCACCTTCTTCAAGCTATTGGGCGCACCGCGGCTGGGCCCCGAATTCAACCGCAAGGTCGCCAACATCCGGATGCGCGGCACCACCGCCATGCTGCACCTTCTCCTCGACGGCCTCCCACCTCTGCCCGACGCCGCCCGGCGCCTCGCCGGCCACACCCTCGTCGCCCCCTCGCTCGACCACCTCGAACGCGCCAGCGACGACGCGAAGTACGGCCGCATCTCGTCCCACCCTAACCTCGACATCGTGGTCCCCACCCTCCACGACCCTACCCTGGCGCCCGCAGGCCACCACATCGCCTCCATCCAGGTCCGCTACGCGCCCTATCACCTGCACTCCGACAGCTGGCAGGACACCGCGCCACGCAACGCCCTCCTGTCAGGCGTCCTCCAAGTCCTCGACGAGTGCCTCCCCGGTATCCACGACCGCATCCTGGACCACCACCTCGTCACGCCGCTGGACCTCGAAACCGGACTCGGACTCACCCAAGGCGACGAATACCACGGCCAGATGGGCCTCGATCAATTACTATTCATGCGGCCGGTCCCCGGCTGGGCCAGGTATCGTACACCGGTGGAGAGGCTCTTCCTGTCCGGGTCGGGTACTCACCCGGGTGGTGGGGTCACCGGCGCCTCGGGCCGACTTGGAGCCCAGGCAATCCTGCGGGAGTGAACATCGGCACCGGTGCGGGGGGTGCCATCGGCGGGCTATCCGCCGGCTGCCAGGCGTACCATCCTGGCGGTCAATTCGACGGTTTCAACCGTCGCGCACCTACCGACCTCGCGTACCACCACGTTCTCGCGTCTCCACACCCGGTATCCTTCGGCCCTACCATTCACGCATCCATCACCGCGGCCTTGGTCACCGGATTCGACACCACGGTCACGTATTGGTGCCGGCGCTCCCACCCACCTACCCCCATCCCCCCACGTCCAACCTCTCCCGTCCGAACAATCCCCCCGTCTCAGCCTGGAACCGGCTACGCGCCTGCTCCACGTACTCCCCGTCCACCTCCACCCCGACGCTGTTCCTGCCTGTCCGCGCCGCCGCAACCGACGTAGTGCCCGTGCCGAGGAACGGATCGAGCACGGTGTCGCCCACGAAGGAGAACATTCGGATCAGCCGCACGGCCAGCTCGAGCGGATAGGGTGCCGGATGATGCCGGGTGGACGCCCCGGGAATCGTCCAGATCTGACGGAACCACTTCCTGTGCCGGTCCGCCGAGATCACGCTGAGCACCCGCGCGGCCGGGGACGGGTTGCGATATCCGCCGGGCTTCCGCTGCATGAGGATGAACTCGATGTCGTTCTTGATCACCGCATTGGGCTCGTAGGGCTTCCCCAGGAATCCGCCTGCGCCGCCGATCTCGAATTTGGCGTTCGCGATCTTGTGCCAGATGATCGGGGCGAGGTTGTCGAATCCGCGCCGCCGACACGACTCCTGGATGCTGGCGTGCAGCGGGACCACGACGTGGCGGCCGTGTCGGCGCCTGGACAGGCAGACATCCCCGACCACGATGACCAGCCGCCCTCCGGGAACCAGCACACGGTGGCACTCGCTCCACACCTTGCCGAGTTCGGCGACGAAGCGCTCATAGTCCGCGACCGCCCCCAACTGGTCGTCCCCTTCGTTGTATTCCTTCAAGGTCCAGTAGGGAGGGGATGTGACGACAAGGTGGACGGACCGGTCGGCGAGTCCCGAAAGATCCCGGGCGTCTCCCTGGACAATGCGATGATCCGACGGCACCTCCTGCACCGCAGCCGCCACCCGTGCCGAATCCGCGGAACTGCGCGCGATGCCGGGCAGGGCGGTCTTCAGGGCTTCGTCCGAGAGCCGGAGGTCGGGAAGGTGTCGCTCGACCACCGCCGCAAGCCCCCGATCGCCAACTGCTGTCGTGGGCAGCGTCATGGGGCACGCTCCAGGACCGGATTCCGGTCCCGAACGGCGGCAACAACGCGATCGAAGAATGGGCCGGCATCCGCAGCGCCGGACACGAGACGGGGACCTTCGGAGAAATCGACCTCCAGGAACAGGGACGCCTCGATCATCCCGATGCTCCATGAAGGCGGCCGCCGTCCCGAGAGGCGAGTGATCCGACTCTTGAGAAGTTCCGACCAGGTGCTCTCGTGGAGAGGACTATGGGAGTCCTCGGCAACGTTGAACAGCATGATGTAGCCCGTCACGATCTCCGGCGAGTACATCTGCACGTTCGTGACCTCGCCCATCAGGTCATCGACGCGGTTCGGGACCGTGCCGCCGAGGTTCTTCAGAAGGGACTTCAGGGAAATCGCCAGGCGAGGCTTGTCATCCATCCTCCAGGCGACATCCCAGGACTTCTCCCTCCCACCGCCGGGCAGCTTTGCCTCGGTGACGGCATCGCGAAGACCGCGGCTGGCCAGCTCCGCGACACAGAACCGGGCCAAGCCGTCCAACCGTCTGGTCGAAGTCGCCTTTCCCTCCGTCACCGCAATCCGGTACAGCGAGTCAACCGCGTCTTGGAGGGTCATGTGGGAGCGATTCGCTGTGAGGGACGTTATTGGAAGATAGGCCGGTCCGGTGGGCGCCGAAATGCTCGAATGGGCGCTCCCGCGGACTGCGTGGCCCGGGGGCGGAGCGATTGCCTTCGCCGGGCACTACCCCGCCGGCGGCACCAACCGACGCCCTGCGCTGCGACTTCGCCCGGCCGCCGAGAAACCGGGTGACCTCGTCCTCGAGGATCTCCTGGATGAACTCCTGGACCTTCTCCCGGACCATCCGCTCCAGCCAGTGCCGGAGCTGGCCGCCGGACTTGCCCCCGCCACCCTGCTGCGTACCTTTCCTCATGAGACGGCGTTCCTTTCCCCGGGGTCTCTTCCCCGGGCATCGCGTGAGTGGTGTCACGACCAATCGAAAGGTACGCCGTCTCTCCGTTTACACACCTTTTCGGCCTAGCCTTTGCACCCTTTTCCTCGCCACCCTCGCGTGCGCAGCCGAGGGCGACAGACAGTCACCGAAAGAAGGCTCGCCCGCGCCGGGCGTCATCGAACGTGACAGCGCGGGGATCCGGATCATCGAGAACTCGACATCGGCGTGGGGCGGTGACGGCTGGCGCCTTTCCGACACACCGAGCGTCATCATCGGCCAACGGGAGGGAGACGAACGCTACCTCTTCGGATGGATCGGCGGCGGTGTCGTGCTCGGGGACGGCCGGATCGCGGTTCTCGACCGCTTGGCCGGTCTGATCCGGGTGTACTCGCCCGAGGGTACGCACATCGGGGACTGGGGACGAACGGGTGAGGGACCCGGAGAGTTCACCGCCGCTACAGGCCTCTTCCCGTACCGCGGAGACTCGGTTCTCGTGAGCGGTTCTCTCGCCCGCCGGTTCCATGTCTTCGACCACGCGGGACGCTTCGGGAGAAGGGCGGCCGCGCAAATGCGGATTTCGCAATGGTACGACCTGCGCGACATCGTCGAACGGGGTTCCATACAAGTCGCGTTCAGCTGTTGCGAATTCCGCACCCCCCTCCCGGCCGGCGCCGTCCTCCTTTCCACGCCCGAGATGATTCCCAACACGGGAAGCGGGATGAAGAGGAGTACCGTGCTATTGGCGCTTGTCCCCGATACCGGCGGTGTGGCCGATTCCGTGGGCGTCATCAACGGAGGACGGTATCTGCCGGGACAGGGACCGGGAGGACTGCCGTCGGGATTTCACTTCCAGCCGTCACCACAAATCGCCATGGGGCCCGAAGGGTTCTTCGTGACGGAGGGCGACTCGTACTCGATCGGTGCCTACGGTGCGAGCGGGCAGCCGATCGGAATCATCCGCCTTGCACGCGAGCCCCGTCCGATCACCGAGGAAGTCAGAGCCGTCAACGAGAATGAGATTCGCGACCGGATCCTGGGATTCGGTGACCGGCTCGAAGGCGGCTCCCCCGAAGAGTTGATCGAACGCGCACTGTCGGCTCCCTATCCCCCCCACCTCCCTACATTTGAGTCGCTACACGTCGACCCGGAAGGGAACATCTGGGCGGGCCAGCGGCGGTACGGTGCGGGCGACGACATGACCGACTTCTTTGTCTTCGCGGGAGACGGCCGGTACCTTGGAATCGTCGAAGTACCCGCGAGGCTCTCGGTGCTGCAAGTCGGCACCGATTTCATCCTCGCGCAGTCCAGTGACGATCTCGATGTGCAATACGTTCTTCTGTACCGGATCGGGAAGTGAGGGGCCCGGCACCCGGTTGAAGCTTCCGCTCCAGCTGGCCGGCGCCATCCTCGCGACCGCCGCCAACGCTTGCGGCGACCCCCCATCCCCCGGCGGCGACTCCTCCGCACTCGAAGCCATCGTACGCGACAGTGCCGGCGTGCGAATCGTCGAGAACCCCCGGCCGCCCTCCGCATCAAGGCTCGATTGGCGGATCGGCACGGAGCCGGCGGTCTCGATCGGCGCCCGCGAGGGAGAGGGACCATACCTGCTCCACAGGGCCCGGGACGCGCTCACTCTGGCCGATGGCCGCATCGTCGTGGCGAACACGGGGTCCGACGAACTGCGCGTCTTCGATGCGTCGGGCATCCATGTGGCCACATGGGGACGCCGTGGAGAAGGACCCGGCGAGTTCGTCGCTCTCACCCAGGTACATCGATGGCGCGGGGATTCGCTGCTTGCCCTGTATTCACGCGCCCGCCACCTGTCCGTGCTCGACTACGAGGGCAACGTCGGGCGTGCCTTCACCCTGCTGCGTGGCGAGTCGTTCTTTCGGGTCGAGGCCGTCCTGCCGGCCGGCGCCCTCCTCAGCTCCGACCTGGTGCCCCGCGTCAACCCCTCCGGCGGTCTGAGCCGTACCGAAGAGACCTACCGGGTCAGGGACGCCGAGGGGGATATGCTGTCCCTCCTGGGGTCCTTTCCCGGAACGGAGTGGTTCAGTTCCTGGAGCGGGTCCTCGGGCTGGAGCGTCGAGATTCCGCATGCGCACCGCATCTCCACCTTCCCGTGGGGCGACCTGGTGGCCATCGCTCCCAACGATACCTACGAAATCAGGGGCTTCGCCCTCGACGGGACGCTGAAGCGCATCGTCCGCCGCGACCACGGCCTGGTCGCCTCCACCGAGGCCCACATCGACGCCGAAATCGAGGACCGGGTCGCGCGAAGACCCGAGGAGGAACGGGCGGAGCGGCGGCGGGAGCTTCGCGAAGACTTCCAGGAAATACCCCTGCCCGAAACCTTCCCCGCCTTCGCCGAGGCGACGGCCGACCTGGTGGGCCACCTCTGGGTCAGGGAACACGAACTCCCCGGGGAAGGGAGCGCCGATCCGGTCTGGACGGTCTTCGATCCCGAGGGACGCATCCTGGGGTTCGTGGAGACGCCCGGCGGTCTGGACATCTACGAGATCGGCGAGGACTACATCCTCGGTCTCGCCACCGACGAAGTCGGGGTGGAGTACATCCAGGTGTGGTCGCTGGAGCGGTCTGGGCAGTGAACTCAGCCACGGACTCCTGGGACGTGCAGATCGTGGACTACCACTGAACGAGGTGGCGGAATGACCATCAGTCGGCAGGATGTGGTCCGGGGGGTCGTGGACTTCTCGGATGTGGCCGGCCCCGGCCGCCTGCCTCCGGTTCATCCTGGTGAGATCCTGCGGGATGACTTTCTGCGACCCCTGGGACTGAGCATTTGCCGGCTCGCCCACGAGCTGCGGATTCCCCGCCCGCGTGTCAACGATATCGTCCGGGGCAGGCGCCGCATCACGACGGACACCGCGCTTCGTCTCGCGCGCTATTTCGGCAAGACGCCCGAATTCTGGATCCGACTCCAGGTTCGCCACGATCTCGATCATTCAGAACCGGCGCGCCGGGAGATCGAACGCGAGATAGATCCTCACGGGTCGGCAGCCGGCTGAACAGGAGGAGAGCCACTCGTCTGGCCTGCACTGCGGCCGAACCGGTATCATGGCGGCTCGCTCTCGGCAACCCCTCCATTCTCCACCTCCCACCCCGGAGCCCCCATGCCCCCCACCTTCGACATGGCCCTCATCCAGCGCGGCGCCCGCCTCCGCCGTTCCCCCTACTTCGAGGCCACCCTGCGCGCCGGCTGCAAGAGCTATACCGTCTACAACCACATGTTCCTCCCCACCCGCTACGACGACCTCCACGCCGAATACGAGAAGCTGCTCACCGGCGTCACCGTGTGGGACGTGAGCGTCGAGCGGCAGGTCGAGATCACCGGTCCGGACGCCTTCGAGTTCACCAACCTGCTCACCCCGCGCGACCTGTCGAAGTGCGCCGTCGGGCAGGGCAAGTACGTGCTCATCGGCGCCGACGACGGCGGCATCGTGAACGACCCCGTGCTGCTCCGCCTGGGCGAGAACCACTTCTGGCTGGCGCTCGCGGACAGCGACGTGCTCCTATACGCGAAGGGCGTCGCCCTCAACTCCGGGCTCGACGTCGAGATCCGCGAACCGGACGTGTCACCCATGCAGGTGCAGGGCCCCAAGTCGAAGGAGGTCGTGCGCAGGCTCTTCGGCGACGATGTCCTGAGGCTGCGCTACTACTGGTTCCTGGAGACGGATCTGGACGGCATCCCCGTGGTGGTCACGCGCACCGGGTGGAGCGGCGAGGTCGGCTACGAGATCTACCTGCGCGACGGCAGCCGCGGCGTCGAGCTCTGGGACCGCGTGATGGACGCGGGGCGCGATCTGGGGATTTCACCGACGGGCCCGTCGGACATCCGCCGCATCGAGGCCGGCATCCTCAACTACGGCATCGACATGACGCTCGACAACAACCCCTACGAGGTCGGGCTGGGATGGCAGGTGGACATCGACCAGGAGGGGGACTTCGTCGGGCGCGAGGCGCTGGCGCGGATCGCGGCGGAGGGACCGGCACGGAAGCTGGCCGGCGTTGAGATCGACGGCGCGCCGCTGGACCTGAACATGACCCGCTGGCCGGTGCACGGGGAGGGACCCGGGCGAGGGATCGGAGAGGAGATCGGCTTCGTCACCTCGGCCGTCCATTCGCCTCGGCTGAACCGCAACATCGGCTACGCGATGGTGCCGGCGGCGTCGGCCGAGCTGGGAACGCGCCTGAGCGTGACCACACCGGACGGCGAACGGGATGCCATGGTGGTGCCGCGGCCCTTCGTGGACCCCGACAAGGAGATTCCGAAGGGGTAGGGGTTTCGGCACGGTCCATCCTCGGGCACCGTCTGGAACGGACAAGAGTCTTCACGCCGCATAGAACACCCGCACGGTCTCCAGGATCGCCTTCCGGCGAATATGGTTCCGGCTTCCCTCGATGGCGGCTCGGGTCATCAGATCGACCTCGCGGGCGAACATCTCGGCCAGCTCCCTGCTCATCTTGGCGGCTGCGAACAGCCCAACCGTCCGCCCGGCCTTGAAGCGGACGAGAACGTCGACGTCGCTGTCGGGCCCGAAGTCGTCGCGCAGCACCGACCCGAACAGCGCCAGTTCCGCCACCCCCCAGCGGTCGCAGAAGGCCGCGATGTCGCTCATGGGAACGCCCAGACGGGCGGCCAAGCGGTCGCGCTCCGCCACTTCTCCGGCTCCCGGCCGCACCGAGGCACTCATCACATCAACTCCACCCACCGGACCGGTATGGCATATCCAGCGAATCTACCCGCTTATGTCAGATCTGGTAGATTCGCTCCCGTCTGCCGTAACTACTATTGTCTGCCATGACACCATCTATCTACCATCACCCCGTATGACCACCAGCCCGACAGCGAGCGCGTCGTGATCGACGAAGCCGGACGCCTCGTGATCCCGGCGCGCTTCAGCTGCGCTCCAACGCCAGGCCGAGAGTGGCCGGACCCTGCCGCCACCGTGCTTGCGCATCAACAACCCAGCCACCCGGTGAAAGTCCAGCGCGATCCGAAGATGTCGTCGACGAGTAGCACCCGAGACCCTACGGCTCCCGCGCTCCTCACACGTCCAGGTGGCGGGAGAAGACCTGATCAAGGTCGATCCGCCCCACCCGCTCCACCCCGAGCCGCACGGCAAGCTCACCCGAGACGCGCTCGTGTCCCGGCCCCGGCTCGTCCCCGAAGCGCCAGACGTCGACCACATCCTCGACCGGATCCACGATCCAGTATTGCCGGACGCCGGATCGCGCGTACAGGTCGAGCTTGATCCCGCGGTCCCGGTGCGCGGTGGAAGGCGACAGGATCTCGACGACCAGGTCGGGAGCGCCCAGCAGCTGCTTTTCGCCGATGATCTCCCGCCTTTCTTGGGCCACGAATAAGAGGTCCGGTTGAACCCGATCACCGGTTCCCAGGAATTCTACCAGGCAAGGGGCGTAGAACACCTCGCCGCGGCCCCCATCTTGCAGAATCCGCATCAGAGCCGCCTGCAGCCGCCTCGAAATCCGCTGGTGCCTGATCACAGGTGCGGCCGTCACGTACAGACGCCCTCCGATGAACTCGTAGCGGTTGCCGTCGTCCGGCATCCGGAGGACGTCCTCCCACGTCTTCGGTGTCTGCTGGGTCTGCATGGTGGCCACATCATACCTCCCCGCTGTCGGGTGCGCGAACCTGCCCTCAGGCACGCAACGGTACGGCGGTGCCGTCAACGTTCCGTCAACGCCGCTTCGCCATGCGCTTCACGCCGCCTCGAATCCGAACGCGAGGCACTGGAAGTAGTCGTCAATGCGCCGGTACTCGGAATCGTCCGAGTCCATGAAGTCCTTCAGTCGTTGGATCAGTTGGTCTTTCGCCTCGGGCGCGGACATTTCGACGAGATCCTCGTGGGAGAGGATCTTCTTGTGATAGACCCCCTCATAACCGTATCCGTCGTTCCAGACGCAGTACCCGTCCGGCTTCTGTCTGTTGATCGGCGTCTTCTCCAGGCAACTCTTCAGGCTGTCCACGAAGGAACGCTCCTCGGTGCTTTTGCCGTAGAAATAGAAGACCAACTCGACTTTGTGATGCGAGAATACCACGGACCAGGAAAGGGAGCCCCGGTGGCCGCCCATACTCTGCACGGCGTCAACCATGGTCGAGTCCTTCCAACCCAACCAGTACACGCCAGCCCGGGAGTTGTGGGAATACGTCGGCTTCAACCCCCGGCCCTTCAAGTGGCCATCTGCCGCACTCCGCAGTTCCTTCGGATCGTGTCTCGACTCCCTCACCAGCCTGACCAGCGAGTCGCGGTGCTCCGCCCGGTCCGGCACCATCCCGCGAACGCCGTCGTCGCCGTCCTTCTCCAAGACGCGACGCATTTCCTTCAAGACGGAGCGATGGTCCTCCAGCAGCGCCTTGCATCCCTCACCGCCGGCGGGACGAAGCCATCTATCGACCATGTCGACGTACTGGCCGACAAAGGCCTGCACGCCCGGAGTCGAAAACCCGCCGTCCGCCAGGATCGAACCGATGGCTCCGCCGACGGAGTCCCATCCGACATGGGCGATGTCCGGAAACTTCACGCTTCCGTCCGCCGAGGCGCTCAAGAGCACGCTTCCCACAGTGTGGTTCTCGTGCTTGCCCCTCAGCATCCGATCGTAGCCCATGACCTGACCAAGGTGGTCGGAAGACGCAGATTCCAACTTGTTCTCGACGGCGATCAGACACTTCTCCCTCTTGAAGCGGATCGTGATGTCGACGCGTTCCCGCTCTCTCCAGACATCGACGTTCGCCTGCTCAAAGGAGTTATCGAGAACACGCACTCTGTCCCCCGCCGGGAGCCGACCGTTGACGTGGTCGACGAACCATCTCAGGAACCGCGCGCCGATGCCGTGGGTGTCGCCGGGCCGGAGCAGCCACGCCAGCACGTTGCTGTGGCGGATCTCGTAGTCCGCGTACTGGAGAACGTCGAACGTGTTGAATTCTCTTGGCTTTGCGCGCTCTCGGTGGTATGCCAGGAACCGGGGATCTTCGATCAGGTCACGCAGGTCGCTGTTAATGGGGTTCGCCCTCCTCCGAGCGGAGTGTGCAGATGGGTGTCTTCGATTCAGAACCGTTCGGAAGGTCCGCGCGCGCCGCCGGTCCCGCAACACGATGGCGCGCGGACGGCGTTACAGCGGAGCGATCTCCGTCAGTATGTCGCCTCCGCTGACAGCGCGAATCCCATCCGCCATGGGGAAGGTGTGGTCTCCCACGTGAACCACGTCGATACCGCTCAATCCGAGGATCTTCGCGGCGGAGCGCATGGACGACGTAACCTTCGGCGAGTCCGTTCGCTTGAACTCGAATCCGCGTCGGCGGCGCCCGCGAACGACCAGGAGATCGAGTTCCGGGCCACCGTGCACGGACCAGAAATAGCACTCGTCGGGCCGGGCCCCGATTCGGCGGACCACCTGCTCCAGGGCGAATCCCTCCCAGCTCGCTCCCACCTTGGGATGTCTCGCCAGGTCGCGGGCGCTTGCGATGTCAAGCAGGACATGCAGCAGGCCGCTGTCGGCGATGTAGGTCTTGGGCGACTTGACGATTCGCTTGGCGACGTTCTCGCGCCAGGGGCGAAGCAGCCGCACCAGGTATGCGCCCGTCATCCTGTCCAGATAACGGCGCACCGTGGTGTGCGCCAGCCCGAAGGCACGAGCCAGCTCCGACCCGTTCCAGGTCTGGCCGTGGTAGTGTGCCAGCATGGTCCAGAAATCCTGCAGCAGCACCGGCGGCAGCGAGATCCCGAGCCCGGGCAGGTCGCGCCCGGCCAGAGATCGCACGAAGTCCCTCCGCCACTCTTCGCTGCGGGCATCGTCCTCCGCGAGCCAGGCTCTGGGAAAGCCGCCCCGTAGCCAGAGCCGCCGCCAACGGTCGCCACCGACTTCTGCCAGGTCGAAACCCGTCAGTTCGTGATATCCGATGCGGCCCGCGAGCGACTCCGAACCCTGCCGCAGCAACTCCGGGGACGCGCTGCCGAGCACCAGGAACCGGGCGGGCGGAGGATTGCGGTCCGCGAGCACGCGAAGGACCGGAAACAGGGCGGGGCGGGTCTGGATTTCGTCAAGGATGACAAGGCCGCGGAGCGGCGCCAGAGCCAGCATCGGTTCGTTGAGCCTCGCCAGGTCCCGGGGATCTTCCAGATCGAAGCGGGTCACACGTTCCCGAGTGGCGGCAAACTGCAAGGCGAGCGTGGTCTTCCCCACCTGCCGCGCACCGAGTAGTGCAACGACGGGATTGTCGCTCAGTTTCCTTGCCAGAGCGTCCAAGTGGGCGGGTCTGGGTATGATCATTTCTGAAATCTGAACTTTGGATGCTCATATTTCAAGACTTGCCGTCCGAACCGGACTTGCCGGCCTCGATGTCCTCTTCAGCCGCGGGATCCCGGATGCCGCCGCGTGGCGCCGCTGACGGCCCCCCCGCCCCGCGGCACCTTCACCACTCCGTCGTCCAGCAACTGCCGGAAGTGCTCCGCCACCGACTCCGCGGCTGGCCGGAAGGACATGCCGAGCGCCTCTTTCGCACGCCGATTGGAAAACCGCAGCGGATACCCCAGATTGCGCTTCGCCACGGCCTGCGGAATCCCACGCCGCGGCGCCATCATGAGCGCCACCGGCCTGGAAACGGCCTGGCGCGGGAACGGGAAGGCATCGCCGAAACGGTCGCGCAACACCGAAGCGATCTCGATAAGCCCGAGCGTCTCGCTGACCAGGATGTGACGCCCCGCGGCCCCCGGCATCAGGCCCGCGCGCAGGTGCCCCTCCGCCACGTCCCGCACGTCCACGACCGCGAACTCCAGCTCGGGCGCGCCGAACCGGTAGTAGCCGCTGCCCAGGTCCCGCATGACGAGCACGCCCTCGGCCGCCGTGTGCGGGCTCAGGCCGGGCCCGAGCACCAGTCCCGGGTTGACGACCACCAGGTCCCACCGGTCCTGCCGGCCGGCCATCTCCCAGGCCAGCCGCTCGGCCAGCGTCTTGGACCGGGAATACGGCTGATGGTGCTCGTTGGAAGTCGTGTTCCAGTGACTCTCGTCGAAACGGTCCTCTTCGCTGTCCGCCAGGTCCGCCGCGTCCCCGTAGACCGCCACGATGCTTGACGTGAACACCACGCGCCGCACCGACGGCGTTCGGCCGGCGGCCTCCAGGACATGCCGGGTGCCTTGAGTGGCCGGCTCGATCAGATCGCGCACCGGATCGCCCACGTCGCGCACGATGAGGGGGGAGGCGGTGTGGAAGACCAGACCGCACTCCGCCATGGGCCGGTCGAAGGCGTCCGCGTCCAGCAGGTCCGCCCGGAAGAGGGACAGGCTGCCCGGACAGCCCCGGGCGATCGCACCCAGGTGGGCGGTCTTGCGGGGGTCGCGGGGATCGCGTACCGTGGCGTGGACGTCGAAGCCGAGTTTCAGCAGCCCCTCGACCAGCCACGACGCGACGTAACCGTTTCCACCCGTGACGAGCACCGGGCCGGGAGGATGCAGCGTCTGGTCGGGCATGATCGCTCCGGCGATTGGTGACGGTCCGGGGGGACACTCAACGTACGCCGCCCACCGCCGAGGGCGAAGAGAGACCGCGAGGAGAACATCGATGACCGCTCGGCCGATGAAGGGCCGCGACAGGCTCCGCTACGCAGCCAACGAACCCCCGCCCCACCCCGCCTCCTTCGTCATCGGCCTGCAGACCGCCATCCTGGTCTGCGTGCCGATCGTCGTCGTCACCACCATCGTGGCGCGCGTGGCCGACCAGGGCGACGCGTACCTCTCCTGGGCGATCTTCGCGGGCATGGTGATCGGCGGGCTCGTGACCATCGTGCAGTCGAAGCGGATCGGCCCGCTCGGCGCCGGGAACCTGATGGTGATGGGGACGTCGGGCGCGTCGATCGGCGTGGCGGTGCTGGCCCTGGTCACGGGCGGTCCCGCGCTCCTCGGCACGCTCGTCGTCGCGTCCGCGCTCTGCCAGTTCGGCTTCGCGGCCCGTCTCGCGCTGCTCAGGAGCATCATCACACCCCTCGTTTCGGGGACCCTCCTGGCGCTCGTGTCGGTCACGGTCATGCCGATGGGATTCGCCATGATGACGCGGGTACCCGAGAGCGCCCACTCCGCCGCCGCACCCGTGATCGCCGCCGTAACGATCCTGACTGTGGTCATGCTCATGCTGCGGGCCTCCCGGCGGCTGCGCGCCTGGACCCCGATCCTCGGCATCGGCGCGGGGTGCGTGGCCGCGGCGTCCTTCGGCGTCCTCGACCTCGGGCCCGTGGCGGACGCGGCCTGGTTCGGCGTTCCCGCCATCGCCACGCCCGGCCTGGACCTGCACTTCGACTCCCGCTTCTGGGTGCTCCTGCCCGGCTTCCTCTTCGTCACCTTCGTGATCACGGTCCGCCAGGTCGGCGACGCCGTCCGCATGCAGCGGTTGTCACGCCGCGAGCCCAAATCCATCGACTTCCGCAGGGTGGAGGGGTCCGTTGCCGCCTGCGGCTCCGGGACGCTGCTCGCGGGTCTGGCCGGCATCCCGGCACCCTGGCCCTACGCGGCCGGAATCGGTCTCGCCGGCGGGATCGGCATCGCCGCCCGCAGGGTCGGCATCTACATCGGCGCCATCTTCATCGCGCTCGCCTTCGTGCCGAAGATCGGCACCCTGGTCCTCTCGATTCCGGCGCCGGTCCTGGGAGCATACATCGTGGTCATCTTCTCTCTCGCCTTCGCCCATGGGATCCGGGTCGCCTTCCGGGAGGGCCCCGAGCGGCGCAACGCTCTGATCGCGGGGCTGTCGTTCTGGATCGGCGCGGGCATCCAGTTCCAGGCCGTCTTTCCCGGCCAGCTGGCCACGCCCACGGGCCGCATGCTCGCGAACGGCCTGACGGCGGGCGGGCTCGCCATCCTGCTCCTGAACCTGTTCATCCAGTTCACCGGTCCGCGCCGCCACCGGACGGAAATGCGGCTCGGCACCGACAGGTTGCCCGAACTAGACCGTTTCCTGGTGGGCTTCGCCGAGCGGTACTCCTGGCCCGCCCGCGCGATCGAGCGCCTCCGGGCCGCGGCCGAGGAAGCGCTGCTTAGCCTTCTGCGCCAGGAGGAGGACGAAAGACGCGCCCACGCCGGAAGGGCGCCGCCTGCGGGTGGTGGCCCGGAACCTCGACGAGGGCGCGCTGCTGGAATTCACCGCGGCCACGAACTCCGACAACCTGGAGAACCAGCTGGTTCTGCTGCCCGATCGCCTCGATCCGACCAGCGGGCGCGATCTGTCGCTGGCGCTGCTGAGGCACCACGCGTCTTCGGTCAGGCACCGGCAGTACCGCAACGTCGACATCCTGACGGTGCGGGTGGAGCGGTAACGGGGGGAGCCCGCGGCGTGGAGGCGCTGAGAAACCCGTGGCGACGGAGACGAGATCCGCCAAGGGTCAGAACCGCAGCCGCGCCCCCAGTTGCGCCCGCCGCGTATCCCCCAGCCCGCTCCTGATCGTCCCGTCGAAGTTGAAGAGCAGCGATCCGTGCGCGGTGTCGAGCGAGTTGTCGGCGTTGGCCAGGTTGAAGACCTCGAAGACCGGCTCGACGGTGCGCCCCTCCCCAACCGCGAACGGCCGCGACAGCTTCACGTCCCAGGTGAAGAACTCGTTGTCGCGCCTGAGCGTGTTTCGCTGAAGGATCGTGCCGTCGGCGCAGATCCGGTCGGAGGGCTGGGCCGCCCGCTTCCCTCGTTCCGCGCATTTCTCCGAGACCGGTGACGGCGAGAGGTACCGCACGATGTTGCTGAACGCCACATCGCCGGGAAGCGAGAACGCCAGGTAGCCCGTCGCCTTGTGGCGGCGGTCCCGGTCCGACCATCCGTACTCGGGCTCCAGGTTCGACGGGTCGGCGTAACGGAAGGTGAAGGGGTCGCGCTCGTTGTCGTCGTCGGACTTGTCGAAGGAGAGCGTGTAGCTCAGGTCGAAGGTGAGCAGGCCGTCGAAGGCATCCTGGCCGCGCAACCCCGCAGTGACCGCGTGGTATCGGGAACGCGCGCTGCTCTCGGCCGAGGTCAGCGTGCCGACGCCGCCCCCGTCCGGGTGCGTGCCGAGCCGGAACCGCGACCCGAAGGCGGGGTCGTTGCGGTTGACGAAGCGGAAGAGGTGGTCGGTGCGCGCATGCTGGTAGGACAGGCTCGCGGCGATCCCTTCGGTCACCGTCCGCTCGAACTCCGCCGCGAACGACCACGTGCGCGGCAGCTCCAGGTCCTTCGCGGTGACGTGGATGTCGGGAAGGAAGGGCGCCGTGGTGCTCCCGTCAATGAGGTCGCCGATCGCGGGCGGGCCCTGGCCGGGCAGTCCGAAGCTGCTCCGGAAGAAGGTCTGCTGGAATGCGCCGTTGGTGGTGACGCTCTGGGCGAAGACCAGGATGGGAATGCGGGAGTGGTACGCGCCGGCGTTCAGCCGCAACACCGTGCTCGCGTCGCCCGAGACGTCCCAGGCCAGGCCGAACCTCGGCTGGAAGTTGTCGAGGTCGTCGGGGATCGTGCCGTCGGAGGGGAAGAACGGGTTGTCCAGGTACGGGCCGTAGAAGGTGTCCTCCGGCCGGACCATCACCTCCGGGTGCCACGTCCCCTCCCAGCGCAGGCCCAGGTTCACAGTCACCCGGTCGCCCGGCCTCCAGGTGTCCTGCACGAAGAACGCGAGCTCGTTCATGCGGAAGTCGCCCCGGCCCAGCCGTTCCGGCGCCACACCCGGCACCGTCCCCGACTGCAGGTAGGTGAGAACCGGCCCGGTGATGCCCGTCCCCTCCGGACACCGGCCGTTCGCGCTGTCGGAACCGTCGGAACAGGTGACGTAGCGGGGCCCCCGCGTCACGAAGTTGATGAAGCCGTCGACGGAGTCGAAGATGTAGCGCCCGTTGGCGAAGCCGATGAACTGCTGCGAGATCCCCGTCCGGTTGTACTCGACGCCCGCCTTGAAGAGATGGCGGTCCCACAGCCACGACCAGTTGTCGACGGCCTGCACGCGCGTGTCGTAGGCCGGATCGATGGGGAGGAAGAAGGGGAGCCCGATGCGGAAGCCGTCGGCGAAGTCCATGGCGATGTCGGGGAAGGGCCGGCCGCCCAGGGCCCTGAACTGCGGCGGGGCGGGTACGGTCGCCCCGGGCATGAGGGGGCCGTCGTACCAGCGCACCCGGTCCTCGCGGGCCCACTGCAGGCGCAGTTCATGCGACAGCGTGCTGCTGAGCAGCGACCGCCAGCTCGCGTTGAAGGCGTGCGCCTCGTCGGTCTCGATTCCGTTCGCGGACAGCCCCCAGGAATCCACGTCGAAGGTGCCGTTGAGCTGCTCGGACCAGCTGTAGTTGTACTTGAAGGAGAGCTGGTTGCGTCCGTCGAGGTGGAGGTCGGTCTTCAATATGAGGGCGCGGGCATCGTCGGTGCGGTCGATGGGACCGAACTCGTCGTCGAAGAGGCCGGGCCACCGCGTGGTCAGGAAGTCGCGGAGCCTGTTCAGGTTGGCCGGGTTGTTGACCAGCCGCCGCGCCTGCTTGGTCTCGGTCGCCTTCTGCTGGTCGTACGCGACGAAGAAGAAAGCCCGGTCGTGCGCGATGGGACCGCCAAGGGTGAAGCCGAACTGGCTGCGCAGGAACTCCGGCTTTCCCGCCTGTGCCGCGTCCGGGTACGCCGCCGACACACCGTCCCACTGGCCGAAGTAGTGCGCGGAGCCCGTCAGCTCGTTGGTCCCCGACCTTGTGATCACATTCACAAACCCCCCCGCTGAACGCCCGAACTCGGCCGCCGCGCCCTGATTCACCACCACCACCTCCTCGATGGCGTCCTGGCTGAAGGTGAAGGCCGGACGCTGGCCGCCCCGCTGCTCGCCGAAGAACGGGTTGTTGAAGTCGGCCCCGTCCACGATGAAGTTGTTGAAGATGCCCCGCTGGCCGCTGATGTTGAGCTCGTCTCCGTCGGGTCCTTGCGAGATCGCCACGCCGGGCGTGAGCAGCGCAAGGTCCAGGTAGTTGCGGCCGTTGTTGGGCAGCCCGTCCACGATCTCCCCGGTGAGCCGCGTGGAACTCGTGACGTCTTCGGGGTGGACCAGGTGCTCGCGGTCGCCTTCGACGGTGATCCCCTCGAGCTCGACCGCGCCGAACTGCAGGGTGAGCGACAGTTGCTCGCCGACGCGAAGCATCAGGCCCCGGGCGGTCGCCTCCCCCAGCTGGTCGTCGGCGCGCGCGGCCACGTCGTAGGTGCCGAGCGGGAGGAGCGGGCGAACGAAGGTGCCCGACGGGGTGGTCCGCACGGTGGTGCGCAGCGCGGTCTCGCGGTGGGTGATCTCGACGACCGCTCCGGCGACGGGGGAGTCGGCAGCGTCGCGGACCACGCCGCGGATCACCCCGGTGGAGGCCTGCGCCTGGGCGGCGGCGGGGCGGGCGGGGGCGGCGGCGGCGGCCAAAGCGGCCAGCACCAGAACAGGTTGCGCCACCGCCCTGACTCGCAGTACCCGGCCCGGCAGAGGCCTGCCGCGGCCCTCGCCCCGCACGGTATCAGGACTCATGGGACAGGGGTGACTCCGGGGTTCTGCGCGACACTGGGTTCATCCCGCCAAGCTACAGTGAATAAGGAGGTTAGCGTAACCCCGCGCCACTCCGCGCACGAGTTGGCGCCGAGCTTCGGGGGTTTTCCGATTTGACATCGGCTGCGCGGTGCGGAGAAAATGCAGACCAGCCCGGACGGTTCGCGATAGACGGTGCCGGTGTCTCGCGGGGACGCATCCGGCAGGAACTTCAGCTTGTCACCCGCAGAGCGGAACGGTGGCCGACATGTCCCTCCCCTTCGATCCCCAGGTACCGCGCACCCTTCGCCTGCCGGAAGTCCGCGACCGCCGCCTCGCCCTTCTGGGGTCGCCGCACGTCAAGCCGCTGACCGACTTCGCCGACCGGCTCCGGCAGGGTCGCCCGGACGCGACGATTCCCCACTTCGACCCGCTCGACGGGGCCACGGCCGCACGGGTCCTCTTCCTCTTCGAGAAGCCCGGACCGAAGACGGACGCGGGGAGTCCGCGCGGATCCGGCTTCGTGTCGAGGGACAACGACGGCCGGACCGCGGAGTGGACGTTCAGGCTGATGCGGCTCGCCGGGGTGCCTCGCTCCCTGTCGCTGATCTGGAACGTGGTTCCATGGTGGAACCGCCGGCGAGCGGCTTCGCCGGAGGAGCTGCGCGAGGGCGTCGAGCACGTGAGAGAGCTTGTCGCGCGGCTGCCTCTCCTCGACACGGTGGTCTTCGTGGGCGAGAACGCGGCCCGGTCCATGCCCCGGCTGCTCGACCTGAAGCTGCGAACCCTGGCCTCCTACCACCCTTCGCCCAGGGTCAGGGCCGAGTGGGCGGCGAAGTGGCTGGCCATCCCCGACGAATGGGGCCGGGTGATGGAGGGGCGGTAGCAGGGCGGGACGTGCCAGGCATGAGCGCTCCGGCCGTCGCGGTGACCCCGATCGGTGGGGACACGAGCATCGTGGACCTGTGCCATCTGGGCCGACGGGGAATCATCGGCGTCAACGTGCTCGAGCTCGACGACGGGATCGCGCTGGTCGATCCCGGTCCCGAGGCCCGCATGCCGGCCCTGCGAGCCGGGCTTGCCGAGATGGGACGTTCGCTGGAGGACGTTCGCGCGGTCCTGCTCACGCACATCCACCTCGATCACGCGACCGCCGCCGGCGCCATAGTACGCGAGGAGCCCGGGGCGGAGGTGTTCGTGCACACGGTGGGCGCGCCCCACATGGCCGACCCGGGGCGCCTCCTGGCCTCCGCGGGGAGGATCTACGGGGACGCCATGGCGACGCTGTGGGGCGACTTCCTGCCCGTACCGAGGGGCTCGCTCCGGGTGGTGGAGGAGGGGGACGTGCTGGCGCTCGGGGGCCGCCGCATCGAGGTGGCGCACGTCCCCGGGCACGCCGGGCACCACGTCGCCTACTACGAGGCCGCGACGGGGACCTCATGGGTGGGCGACGTGGGGGGAATCCGTATCGGGGACGGTCCGGCGCTGCCCGTGACTCCACCGCCGGATATCGACGTGGGGGTGTGGAAGGACAGCATGGAGCGCGTCATGGCGTGGGAGCCGGAACGGATCGTGGCGACGCACTTCGGAGTGTTCGGGGATCCGCGGGAGCACTTCGCCGAGTTGAGTGGGGAGCTGGATGCGTGGGCGGGGTGGGTGCGGGGGTCGCTGGGGGGCGTGGGGGGCCGGGGAGGCGATGACCGGGAGCGCGCGGGGGACTTCGCCGCGTGGGTGGTGGAGGGGCTGGGGGGGCGGGTGTCCGAGCAGGTGGCAGACCTCTACGAAGCCGCCTCCGGCTTCCCGGATTCGTGGTGGGGGCTGGCCCGGTACTGGCGCGGGCGCTCGTAGCAGGCCCGGCCGGCAAGGGGCCGGGTGGGTTGTTCCCGTCGACGGGGACTCTCGGCCTTCCCCGAAAGAGAACGGTTGATATCGAACGACTTGCTGGCTACTCTTGAGTCCCGGAGCCGCCACGGAATCCCCCGCAACCGGAGACACGGCATGACCGACAACTACGACCGGAAACTCACCCTCAAGACCGCCGTCGATCTCGATGTCGTCGGTGAGAACATCCTGGACATCGCGGACTTCGCGATCGCGAAGTACGAATTCCGCAACGACACGAAGTTGTCTTCCGAGGAAAAGGGGTTCTTCCCCTTTTCTGGTGGGTAGCAGGTCATGCGCGTAGGCCATCGGG